>JBOHSP010000256.1:0-4147 GCA_050733275.1 Gemmatimonadales bacterium | reverse complement strand
GTGCGTAACACCTCGTCGAGGCTGCGATAGGGTTCCCCATGCACGGCCGTGCTGGCCAAACGATACATCCGCGACGTGGGACTCTCCAGCGAGAGCATGAGCTGTCCGAGCGTCTGCTGCTTCGCGTCCTCCAGCGCCGCGCCGCTCAGCCCCTCGCGCGCGACTCGCGCGTATTCGTTCCGGATCGCCGCCGCCGCTTCGGCGGCGCGCGCCGGCTGGGTGCCCACGTACACGCCCGCCATGCCCACCGAGCGGTAGAACGACGTGAAGCTGTACACCGAGTAGGCGAGTCCCAGCTCCTCGCGGATGCGCTGGAACAGGCGGCTCGACATGCCCCCGCCGAACACGTTCGACAGCACGAGCAGCGCGTACTTGCGGCGGTCGGCGAACGGTATCGTGTCGGTCGCGAACACGAGGTGGGTCTGCGCGGTGTCCTTCTCGAACGCGCGGGCGACGCCCCGCACGGCGGGCGGCACGGGCTCGACGACCGGCGGCAGGCGCGGCTCGGCCGGGTCGTCGAACCAGCCCAGGCGCAGCGCCTCCTCGAGCAGCGTCTCGTGCGTGAGGTTGCCCGCCGCGGCGATCACGCAGTTGCCCGGGAAGTACCCGCGCGCGTGGAGCTGCTTCAGGTCGTCCGCGGAGAGCGCGCTCACCGTCTCGCGCGTGCCGAGGATCTGGAATCCGTAGGGATGATGCGGCCACAGCGTCTGGTAGGCGAGGTCGAATACCTCATCGTCGGGCGTGTCCTCGACGGTGCTGATCTCCTCCAGCACCACCTGGCGCTCGAGCGAAAGGTCCCCCTCGCGCAGACTCGGGCGGCGCACCATATCGGTGATGACATCGAGCGCGCGCGGGAGGTCGGCGTCGAGCACGCGGGCGTGGTAGGCCGTGCTGTCGCGGGAGGTGAAGGCGTCGAGCGAGCCGCCGCGCGACTCCAGTGAGAGGGCGATCTCCTGGGCGGAGCGGCGCTCGGTGCCCTTGAACACCATGTGCTCGAGCAGGTGCGACACGCCCATCTTGGGGCGCGGCTCGTTGGCGCTCGCGGTGCGCACCCATACGCCCACCGCGACCGAGCGCACGGTGGGGACGCGCTCGGAGAGGACGGTCACGCCGTTGGGTGCGACCGTCCGATGGATCTCGCGGTCCAGCCGCACCGTGTCCATCGGCGCGCCGCCTAGTTCTTCTCGAGCAGCGCTTTCCGAGACAACCGCATCCGGCCGCGCTCGTCGACTTCGAGCAGCTTGACCTTGAGGTGGTCCCCCTTCTTGACCACGTCCTCGGTGCGCTCGGTGCGGCCGTGCTGCAGCTCCGAGATGTGCAGCAACCCCTCCACGCCGGGGATGATCTCGACGAAGGCGCCGAACGCCGTGGTGCTCTTCACGATGCCCTCGTAGACCTTGCCGACCTCGGGCTCCTGCACGATCCCCGCGACCATGTCGCGGGCCCGCTCGGCCGCCTCGCCGACGCCGGCGATCGTCACCAGCCCGTTGTCGTCCACGTTGATCTCGGCGCCCGTCTGCTCCTGGATGCCGCGGATCGTCTTCCCCTTCGGCCCGATGACGTCGCCGATCTTGTCGGGCCGGATCTGCAGCGTGATGATGCGCGGCGCGTACTTGGAGAGCTCGGAGCGCGGCGCCGGCATGGCCTGCGCCATGATGTCGAGGATGTGGAGCCGCGCCGTGCGGGCCTTCGCCAGCGCCTCCGTGAGGATCGTGAAGTCGAGGCGCTCGATCTTGATGTCCATCTGGATCGAGGTCACGCCCTCGCGGGTGCCGGCCACCTTGAAGTCCATGTCGCCGAGGTGATCCTCGGTGCCGAGGATGTCGGTGAGCACGGCGACGCGATCGCCGTCGGTGATCAGCCCCATGGCGACGCCGGCGCACGCGGCTTTGACCGGGACGCCGGCGTCGAACAGGGCCAGCGAGCCGCCGCACACCGTCGCCCTCGAGGAGGAGCCGTTGGATTCGAGACGTTCCGAGACGATGCGGATCGTGTAGGGGAACGGCTCGTAGGGCGGCAGCACGGCCTGCAGCGCTCGCTCGGCGAGCGCCCCGTGTCCCACCTCGCGCCGCGACGTGCCGCGCACCGGCTTCACCTCGCCGGTCGAGAACGGCGGGAAGTTGTAGTGCAGCATGAACGACTTCGTCGTCTCCTGCGCCACGTCGATGGAATCGATGCGCTGCTCGTCGCTGGTCGTGCCCAGCGTCACGGACACCAGCGCCTGCGTCTGGCCGCGCGTGAACAGCGCGGAGCCGTGGGTGCGCGGCAGCCAGCCCACCTCGCAGGTGATCGGCCGCACCGTGTCGAGGTCGCGCCCGTCCACGCGCTCGCCCGCCGACAGCACGCGCTCGCGCATGGTGCGGTACTCGATGTCCTCGATCACCCTGGCGATGTCGCGCAGGTTGTCGGGAAACTCCTGGGCGAGCTGCTCGACGATCGTCTGCTTGACGGCGCTGAGCGCCTGAATGCGCTGCGCCTTCTCGCCGAGCCGCAGCGCCTCGCCCACCCGGGGCTCGGCCAGCTCGGTCACCCGCGCCACCAGCTCGGCCGCGGGCTCGACCGTCGTCCACTCCATCTTGGGCTGGCGCATTTCGGCGGTCAGCTCATCGGCGGCGTCGAGCAGCTCGCGCACGCCCTTGTGCCCCACCTCCAGCGCCTTCACCATCTCCGCCTCGGTCAGCTCGAGCGCGCCTCCCTCGACCATGACGATGGACTCGCGCGAGCCCGCGATCGTGAGATCCACGTCCGAGAACTCGAGCTGCTGGAACGTGGGATTGAGGATCCACGCGCCTTCGACCCGCCCGACCCGCACGGCCGCGACCGGACCGTTCCAGGGGGCTCGCGACATCGTCAGCGCCGCCGACGCCGCCGTCACGCCGAGCACGTCGGCATCGTTCTCCTGGTCCGCCGAGAGGACGTAGACGAATACCTGCACTTCGTTCTTGAAGCCGTCGGGGAACAGCGGCCGGATGGAGCGGTCGATGACGCGCGCGGCGGTGATCTCGTGGTCGGACGGCCGGCCCTCGCGCTTCAAAAAGCCGCCGGGGATCTTCCCGGCGGCGTAGGCTTTCTCCCGGTATTCGACGGTGAGCGGAAAGTAGGGGAGGTTGGCGATCGTATCGGAAACGGTCACCGTCGCCAGCACGACCGTCTCGCCGAACTGGATGAGACACGAGCCTGCCGCCTGCTTGGCCAGCCGCCCGGTCTCCAGCCTGAGGGCGCGGCCCGCGAAATCACGTTCGACGTGCTTCACAAAGCACCTGTCTAGAGCACTGGAAAATACGCCGGGCGCCCCGTGCTCTTTCCCGGAGCGCCCCGCGAACGACGCCGTTAGCGACTAATGACGGAGACCGAGCTCGTCGATGAGCTGCCGGTACTTCGCGAGATCGGTGCGCTTCAAGTACTCCAGCAGGCGGCGGCGGCGGCTGACCATGCGCAGCAGCCCGCGCTGCCCGTGGAAATCCTTGGCGTGGACCCGGAAGTGCGCGGTGAGGCTGTTGATCCGCTCGGTGAGCAGCGCGATCTGGACCCGGCTCGAGCCGGTGTCGCGCTCGTGCTGCCCGTACTTCCTGACCGGCGTCGTCTTATCGTACATCTCGCTTGTTCCCTAATCCGTGTTAGCGCAGTAAGTTAGACGGGCTAATCCCCGTTGTAAAGTGCGCCCCAGAGCTCGAGACGCCCGAGACGCTGACGCCTAGGCATACCGCCACCGACCTCGTAGGCCAGACGCTGGGCCCGTACGGCCTGGAGCGGCTGCTCGGCCAGGGCGGCTACGCCTGGGTCTTCGTGGGGCGAGAACCCGACGGCACCCCGGTAGCCGTCAAGGTCCTCAAACCGCGCTACGCCGGCGAGCCGCAGTTCGAATCCCGCTTCCGCAATGAAAGCGCGACCGCCGCCAAGCTCGACCACCCCAACATCATCCGCATCCGCTCCGTCGCGAAGACCGGCGACCACGTCTATTTCGCCATGGACCTCTGCGCCGACGGCCTCGGGGCCCGGATCGCCCGCGAAGGCCCCCTGTCCGAACCCGACATCCTGCGCCTCGCCCGCAACATCACCGCCGCCCTCGCCTTCGCCCACCGCCAGGGCGTCATCCACCGCGACCTCAAACCCGACAACGTGCTGCTGCGCTCCGACGGTTCGGCCG
>JBOHSP010000255.1:0-2425 GCA_050733275.1 Gemmatimonadales bacterium | reverse complement strand
CCGCTGGCCGGGCGCGCGGCCGGCGTGCGCCCCGACGGCGCGCTGCTGGTCGAGACCGGGGCCGGCGCCGCCGTGGTGCAGGGCGGGCACGTCGAGCTATCTTAGCCGCTCATGTTGCTCGCCCTCGACATCGGCAACACCGAAACGACCGTGGGGCTGTTCGTGGGCGAGCGGCTCGAGGATCATTGGCGCCTGCACACGACGGCCGCGCGCACGCCGGACGAGTGGAGCTCGGCGCTCACGGCGTATCTCACGCACGCCGGCCACTCCACCCAGGAGATCCGCGCCGCCATCGTTGCGTCGGTCGCGCCGCACGTCACGCAGAATCTCTGTGACGGCATCCGCGGCGCGACGACCCGCGAGCCGATCCGCGTGGACGCCCGCTCCAAGCTGCCGATCGTGCTGGACGTGGATGAGCCGCTCACGGTCGGCGCCGACCGCATCATCAACACGCTCGCCGCCTCGCGGCTGTTCCGGCGCGATACGATCGTCGTCGATTTCGGGACGGCGACGACGTTCGATTGCATCACGGGGGAGGGCCGGTTCATCGGCGGCATCATCATGCCCGGCGTCCGGACCGCGGCCGACGATCTCGTGCGCCAGGCGGCGAAGCTGCCGGCGACGGAGCTCGTGCCGCCGGCGCGGGCCATCGGCCGGCGCACCGAGGACTGCATCCGGGCCGGCGTGCTCTGGGGTGCCGCCGACGCCGTCGACGGGCTGGTGCGGCGCATCAAGGCGGAGTGGCCGGCGGCGGGAGCGGGCACGGGCGGCGGGCCGCACACGGTGGCGACCGGAGGGTTGGCGGGGCTCGTCGCGCCGCTGTGCAAGGAGATCGAGGCCGTGCACCCCGATCTCACGCTCACCGGTCTGCGCATCGCCGCCCAGACGCTGGGCCTGACGTGGTGAGCGACGCCCGCACCCTCAACGTCTGGCGCCGCTGGGGGTATCGCCTGCTACCGGGCGACTGGTACTCCTACCTCCTCCACCTGCGGCCGGCCGAATGGCCGATCATGGCGGGACACACGGCGCTGGGCTACGTGCTCGCCGTCGGCCTGGGCGGCGTACTGCGTGGCGAGGCGCTGGGCGCCGCGCTGTGGGCGCTGGCGATCTGGGTAGTCCTGTTGAACGGCGGGACGCTGGCGATCAACAGTGTGTTCGACCGCGATGAGGGCGACATCGGTTATCTGTCGGCGCCCCCGCCACTGCCGCGCTATCTCCTGCACTTCAGCGTGACATTGCTCGTGACCGGTCAGCTCCTCGCGTTCACGCTGCCCACCGCCTTTGCGGTCGTGTACGCGCTGTGCTTCGCGATGTCGCTGCTCTATTCGGTGCCGCCGTTCCGCTTCAAGGCGGTGGCGGGCGTGGACTGGATCATCAACATGTGGGGCTTCGGAACGTTTACGCCGTTCGCCACGTGGGCCGCGACGGGCGTGCCCCTGGATTCCGCGCACGGCCTCGTGCTGCTCGCCTTCTGTCCGCTGTTCGCCGGGCTCTATCCGCTCACTCAGCTGTATCAATTCGATGAGGACCGTCGCCGCGGCGACCGCACGCTGGCGCTGATCCTCGGGATGCGAGCCAGTCTGCGGCTGGCGCTCGTAAGCACGCTCGTGGCGTTCGGCTTGTTTGCGTGGGCGGCCGTGTTGCTCGAGGCGCGCGTGACGGTGCTCGCGCTCCCCCTCGCGCTGTGGCTCGCGTTGCTCGGGCCCTGGCTCGCGCGGCATGAAACGTGGACGTCCGCGCAGCATCAGCGCGGCATGTATCGGGCACTGGCCGCGTGGGCCGTGACGGATGTCGTGGTGCTCGCCGTGTTTGCCGCATGATCGTCCGACTTTAGATTAGCGAAGCGGTCGGACCCTTCTTCAGGAGCGTGCTACGCATGATGGCGACCTCGTCCGCCCAGCCGGACACGAGCACTGACCGGTCGGAATTCCGACACATTCTGCTGAGCGGCACCAAGGTCGGCGTGGTCACGGCGCTCGCCGTGGTGGCCGTCCTGCTGATCTCCCGCGTGCTGCCCCCGGGCGTCATCCGCGCGGCGGTGCAGATGCTCGTCGTGCTGGCCGGCGCGGCCGCCGCGGCGTTCCTGCCCGCGGCGTGGGCGGTCGCGCGAGGGACCCAGGGCATCGCGAGCGCCGCCGCGATCGGCTTGTGGGGCACGGTGGTCTTCATGGCCATCGACATCGTCCTGCTCCGGCCGGTGCACGCGTATCCCTGGACATGGGACGCCGTCGGCGGCGGCAGCACCTGGTGGTATCTGCCGGTCTGGTGGATGCTCGGCACGTTTCTCGCTTGGATGGGGGCGATCGTGACCGCGGGCCGCGCCGCGCGCGGCGGAGACACGGGCATCGTGCCTCTCGCGTGGCCGGTGCTCGCGGGAGCCGGCGGCGTCGCGATCGGCCTGGCCCTCGCCGGACTGGCCATACTG
>JBOHSP010000254.1:0-5767 GCA_050733275.1 Gemmatimonadales bacterium | reverse complement strand
GCACCGGGCCCCCGGAACGGCAGCACGCCGGCGGGCCGGGCGCCGGCCCCGACCCCGGTGGCGGCGGCATCCAGCGCGCCCGTCTTGTCAAACCCCGTCGCGATCACGGTGATCCGCACCTCGCCGTGCATCGCCGGGTCGTTGACGGCGCCGAAGATGATCTCGGCGTCGTCCCCGGCGGCATCGTGGATGGCCTCGCTGATCTGCGTCACCTCGCCCAGGGTGAGGTCCTCGCCGCCGGTGATGTTGATGAGCACGCCCGTCGCGCCGGCAATCGAGATGTTGTCGAGCAGCGGGCTCGAGATCGCCTGCTGCGCCGCTTCCATCGCGCGGTTTTCGCCACGGCCCGTGCCCGTGCCCATCAGCGCGGCGCCGCCGTTCTGCATCACCGTCCGGACGTCCGCGAAATCTACATTGACGAGGCCCGTGACACAGATGAGGGACGAGATGCCCTGCGTCGCGTGCAGCAGGACCTCGTCGGCCTTTTTCAGGGCGTCCTGGAACGGGATGCCTTTGCCCACCACCGCGAGCAGCCGCTCGTTGGGCACGACGATCATCGTGTCCACGTGCTTGCGCATCTCGGCGATGCCCATCTCCGCCTGCCGCATGCGCTTGCGCCCCTCGAACAGGAACGGCTTGGTGACGATGCCGATGGTGAGCCCGCCGAGGTCGCGCGCGATCTGGGAGATGATCGGCGCCGCCCCCGTGCCCGTGCCGCCGCCCATGCCGCAAGTGACGAAGACGAGATCCGCGCCCTGGAGGGCATGCAACACCTCGTCGCGGTTCTCCTCGATGGCCTGGCGGCCGATCTCGGGCCGCGCCCCGGCCCCCAGGCCGCGGGTGAGCTTCTTCCCGATCTGAACCTTCACGTCGGCCTTGTTGTTCATCAGGGCCTGCGCGTCGGTATTCACGGAGATGAACTCTACGCCGCTCAGGTGCTCGTCGATCATGCGGTTGAGGGCGTTGCCGCCGCCCCCTCCCACACCGACGACCTTCATGCGCGCGTTCTGCGTGACGGTCTCTTCGAGTTCGAAGATCATAGTTCTCCCCTAGGGCCCGAGCAGAGAGCGGTCAGAAGAAGTCCTGTAGCCACCGTTTGAGGGGACCGAACAGCTTGTCGCCGCGTCCCGCCATGCTGCCGAACAGCACGCTCGACGCCCCCGCGCCGCCCCACGCCGCCTTGCGCGCCGCGTACAACACCAGGCCGACGGGGACCGCGTAGCGCGGCGCCTGCACGCTGTCCACGAGGCCGGCGATGCCCAGTTCCGGTTGGCCGGCGCGCACCGGCACCGCGAACGCCTCGCGCGCCAGCTCGACCATGCCCGGCAGATGCGCCGTGCCGCCGGTGAGCACCACGCCCGCCGGCAGCCGCGTGCCGGCCGAGCCGCTGCCGCCGTATCCCGCGCGGTCGAACTCCCGCGCCACGAGCTGGAAGATCTCGTCCACCCGCTCGTGGATGATGTGCGCGAGCAGCTCGCGCGACGCCTGCCGCTCCCCCTGCCCCTGCGTGGACGGCAGCGCGACCATCTCGCCGGCGTCCACGAGCGGGGTGTAGGCCGCGCCGTGGCGCTCCTTGAGCCGTTCCGCGTCCGACTGCGTCACGCCCAGGCCCTTCACCAGGTCGCTGGTAACGTGCGCGCCGGCGTATTTGAGCGACGCGAGATGGCGGATCTTGCCGTCGTGAAAGATCGTGACCCCGGTCGAGCTGCCGCCGACCTCCACGAGGGCGACGCCCAGCTCTTTCTCTTCATCCGTGAGCACCGCGAGGGACGCGGCGAGCGGCTCCAGCACGAGATCGGCGACGCGGTAGCCGGCGCGCTGCACGCTCTTGCGCAGATTCTGCGCGGCCGTCGCCTGTGCGGTCACGAGGAACATCTCGACCTCGAGGCGCGTGCCGGTCATCCCGATGGGATCCGAGATGCCGCGCTGCTGATCGACGATGTACTCCTGCGGGATGTCGTGCAGCAGCTCGTGATCGCGTCCCAGCGCGACCGCGCGCGCGACTTCGTTCACGCGCGCCACGTCCTGCGGACCGATTTCCTCGCCGCTCACCGCGACGACCCCCGCGGAGCCGCGCGCCGCCACGTGCTCGCCCGCGATGCCGCAGGTGACCTCCGTGACGCGCGCGCCCGCCATCCGCTCGGCGTCCTTGAGCGCGGCGGCGACCGACCGCGTGGTCTCATCGATGTCGCGCACCATGCCGCGGCGCACGCCGCTGTTCTTCGCGAGCCCGACGCCGAGCACCTTGGCGACCGGCATCCGCGGCAGGTCGCCCGCCACCTCGGCGATGACGGCGCACGTCTTGGTGCTGCCGAGATCGAGGCCGGCGACAAGCCCGCCACCGCGGCCACTGCGACGATCGACCATCAGTCCGCCACGGCTCCCGCGCGCCCCGCGCGGCGACGCACGACGATCTGGCCCGCATAGCGGGCGTCGAGCTCGGCGTAGGGGCGCGCTTTCGCGGCCAGATCTTTCGTCACCAGTGCCACGGCCTGTACCACCTCCGGCCCCGCGTCGCGCGTCAGCAGCACGCGATGGGGCCCGCATTCGAGCAGCACGTCCCGGCTGACGCGCCGCGCGGCATCGATGGCGCGAAACAGCGCCGGATCGAACGCCTGGATCCGGGCCAGCACGCCGACCACCGCGGTGTCCGCGCCCCGCACGATCGGCAGGTCGAGCCCGGCGCCGACGCGCGCGGGATCGAACGGCAGCTCCGCGCCGGCCGCGTCCACCACGAGGAGGTTGCCCCGCGGCGCGACCACGAGCGCCACCGGCTCCACCTCGCGCACGATCACCTGCAGCGCGCCCGGCAGCCGCCGCACCACGCGCACATCGGCGATCCCGCGCACGCCGCTGCGCCGCAGCCGCTCGGCGAGCGCCTCGGTGTCGTCGAACACGCTCGCCCGCGGCCCGAGCTCGAGCGCCCCCAGCACCGCGTCGGGATCGAGGAAGCGGATCCCGACGACCTCCACCTGGCGCACCCGAAAGAACGCGAGCCGCCGCAGCAGCGCGGGCGCCGCCGACCACAGCGCCATCATGACGAGCACCGCACTGCCCCACCATAACACCCGCCGCGACGCCCGCGGCATCCGGGGGAGACGCGGCACCAGCCTCACCGCGCCGCCCTCTGTTCCCGACTCCCCGCTCCCGGCGCCAGCAGGCCCAGCAGTTCCGGCCCGACGCGCGTCACGTCACCCGCCCCGAGCGTGAACACGACGTCGCCGGTCCGCACCGCCCCGGCGACGTACCCCACGAGCCGGTCGCGATCGCGCACCGCCATCGTGGCCGCGCCCGCCCGCACCGCGCCGCGCACCACCAGATGATGCGTCACGCCGGGCACCGGCTGTTCGCGCGCCGCATAGATCGGCGCCACGACGACCATGTCCGCGGCGGCGAGCGCGCGGCCCAGCGCCTCGCCGTGCAGCGCCGTGCGCGAGTACAGATGCGGCTGAAACACGGCCAGCACGCGCCGCCCGGGAAACGCCTGCCGCGCCGCCGACAGCGTCGCCGTGACTTCGGTCGGGTGGTGCGCGTAGTCATCCACCACCGTCACCCCGCTGGCTTCACCGACGCGCTCGAACCGGCGGTCCACGCCGGTGAAGCCCCGGAGCGCGCGGACCGCGACCTCGACATCCGCGCCCAGCGCGTGCACCACCGCCATCGCGGCAGCCGCGTTGCGCACGTTGTGGAGCCCCGGCACCGCGAGGGTCACGGCGACGGACCGGGCGCCCGGCGACGGCAGATCGACGATCGCCCGCGAGCCGCCGGGTTCGCGCTCCACGTCCCGGATCCGCACATCCACCTGCGCGCCGAATCCGACGCGCCACACCGGCACGCTGAGCCGCCGCGCGATCCGCTCCGCACCCGGGTCGTCCACGCCGGCGATCACCCGCTCGGCGCGACCAGCAAACTTCACGAACGCATCCTCGAGCGCCTCCATCGAGCCGTAGCACTCGAGATGGTCGGCTTCGACGTTGTTCACGACGGCGATCGCCGGCCGCAATGAGAGAAACGCCTTGTCGAACTCGTCCGCCTCGACAACGAACAGATCCTGACCGCCGATGCGCGCGTTCCCGCCCCATGAAGCGACTCGGCCGCCGGCGAGTCCCGTGGGATTGCGCCCGGCGGCCGTGAGTGCCTCCGTCACCATCACCGTGGTGGTCGTCTTGCCGTGCGTGCCGGCGACCGCCACGAGACGCGCACCTCCCCGGCCTTCCGGGCCAGCCACCAACTCCCCCAGGGCGTCGGCCCGCCGCACCACCGGAATTCCCAGACTGCGGGCCCGCGCGAGCTCGGCGTGATCGGCAGGCACCGCCGCCGTCACCACGACCGCCCGGGCCCCCTCCACGTGCGCGGGGTCGTGCCCCCGCCAAATTGGGATGCCGCCGACCCCTCCGGTCCCTCCAACGCCCCCAGAAGGGTCAATGTCGCATCCAGTTATGGCGACTCCCAGGTGTTTGGCTATGAGCGCCAAGGCGCTCATCCCCGCCCCAGCTATGCCCATGAGATGGATCGGGCGGGGGTCCCCGGTTCGAAACAAGGTCATCTGTGGGCAGCTAATATAGCGAATCTACGAAACTTGCAAAAGCCTCAATCGACTCCCACCAGTGTCAAAATCTTTGACATGATGGTCGGGGCGGCGTCCGGATGTCCGCGCGCCCGGGCGGCGCTCGCGAGGGCCGCGAGCCGGGGCGCGTCGGCCGCGAGGTGCCCGACCGTCTCCGCGAGCGCCTCGGCCGTGAGGCCGTGTTGCTCGAGCAGCAGCGCCGCCCCCGCGGCCGCGAGCGCGCGCGCATTGTGACGCTGGTGGTCCGCGGCGGCGGTCGGCAGCGGCACGAGAATGCTCGGCTTGCCCCACGCGCACAGCTCGGCGACCGTCATCGCGCCGGCGCGCGCGACGACGAGATCCGCGGCCGCGTACGCGGGCGCCATGGGATCGAAGAATCCGCTGATACTCACGCGACCCGGCACCGCGAGCGCGCGAAACCGCGCGTGCTCCGCGGTGCCGGTGCCCCACAACACGTTGACCCGATCGAGCCGGCCCGCGCCGAGCGCGGCGGCGACCAGCTGGTTGATCGCGCGGGCGCCCTGGCTGCCGCCGAACACGAGCACCGTGCGGCGCGCGGGGTCCACGCCGAAGCGCGCGCGCGCGGCGGCGGGATCGATCGCCTCCGGCGGCCGCGCGATGGGATTGCCGGGGACGAGGACCTCGGTGCCGGCGCCGGGCCGCAGGCGGTCCGCGGCTTCGGGGAATCCGAGGTGCACCTGGCGCGCGCGCCGCGCCAGCAGCCGCGTCGTGATCCCGGGAAACGCGTTCTGTTCCTGCAGCGCGGTCGGGATGCCGGCTCGCTGGGCGCGCCACACGATCGGACCCGCGGCGTAGCCGCCGGTCCCGATCACGATCGCGGGCCGTTCTTCGGCTAGCACGCGGCCCACCGCGCGCCAGGCGCGCAGCGCGATCAGCGGCCAGCGCAGATTGCGCCACCAGGCGCGCCGGTACAACGGCTCGATCGGCAGCAGATGAAACGCGTAGGGGTAGCGCGGCAGGATCTGCGCCTCGAGGCCGCGGGCCGCGCCCGCCAGCACCACCTGCTGGCCCGCGTCGACCGCCGCGCGCGCCAGGGCGAGCGCCGGCATGAGGTGGCCGCCGGTGCCGCCGCCGGCGATGAGGAGCTTCACAAGAAAAAATTGCGGATTGCGGATTGCGGAATGCGGAATCTCAGGGTGAGCGTCGAACTTCGTTCAAGCTGTTCGAACTCCACCCGGA
>JBOHSP010000253.1:0-16935 GCA_050733275.1 Gemmatimonadales bacterium | reverse complement strand
GGTGTACACCTACCTGTGGAAACGGCTGGGCGACGCGGCCGCCGCCAGCGGGACGCAGTGATACATGAGAAAAATCATCGTCTTGTCATTCATTGCATTAGACGGCGTTATGCAAGCACCTGGCGGGCCTGATGAAGACACGTCCGACGGCTTCAAATATGGTGGCTGGGTTGCGCCGTACTTTGCCGAAGCTGACCAAGCGGCTGGTGAGTTGATGGAAAAACAAATGAAGTCCGCAGACCTTCTATTGGGTAGAAAAACATTTGAGATTTTTGCTGCCTACTGGCCTGAGCATGCAGACTATTGGCCGGGTATTAACGACGTCACAAAATATGTGATGAGTAAGACCATGAAAAAGTCAGATTGGAAGAACTCAGTCTTCCTTAAGAGCGTAGATGAGATCAAGAACCTCAAGAATTCAGATGGTTCTGACATTCAGGTCCACGGCAGTGGTAATTTGATTCAGACCCTGCTCAAACATGATCTGGTCGATGAGCTATGGCTCAAAACTTTCCCAGTCACGCTGGGTAGAGGTAAACGCTTGTTCGGTGAGGGCACTATCCCGGCAGCCTTCAAAATGACAGACAGCTTCGTGACGCCGAATGGCGTGATTTTCGCCAATTACAAGCGAGCCGGAGAAGTCAAGACAGGCACTATCGGAGCCTGAGGGACGGCGAGGCCCCCACCAGAAGGCGGGGGCTTAATCGGGACGGCGGAATTTGACCCGTCCGGCCCCTGAACCGCGAGTAAACTCGCGACTCGGCACGGGCCCGTAAACGGGGCGCACTACCCGGTTCAGCGGGAGTTGCCGAGCCGCGGCCTTGGCCGCGCACTCCGCGCACTCCGCGCACTCACTGGTTGACAGGCCATAAGCCAAGTGAATCTTTCGCCCCGCCCGCGCGTCCGTCCGACGGTCGCCTCAGATCCACTCTCACCAGAAAGTCACCATGACACCCCCTCGCGCATCTCTCCTCGGCGCCACCTACCTCTTTGCCCTCGTGGCGGGCCTCGCGTGCAGCGACGCGCCCGCGGCCCCCGTGACGGCCGCCCAGGCCGACACCACGCGCTACGCGGACCTGAGCACGCGCGACCTGCTGCTCGCGGTGCTCACCCGGCTCGATGCGCTCGAGGCCCGCGTGGGTGACGAGGCGCGCGCCGCGCGCAAGCGGCTGGACAGCGCTCTGGCGCAAGCCGCTGGAGGGCCCCAGCTCGCGGCCGCTCCCGCGAGCGCCTCGTTGGCCACCGAAGCCAGTGTGTGCTTCAGCTACGAGTTCGCGGCCGACGCGCAGATGGAGTCGAAGGTACGGATGACCGGTGCCGGCGTCGCCGGAGCCGGCGTGGACGCCTACGGCAACGGGGCCGTCGCCGCGGTCGGACTCCAGGCGCTGCAGGAGCTGAAGGTTGTGCCCGGGGGGAATGCGGCCCTGCAACTCCAGGTGTGCGGGAAGATGGGCACGGAGCGCTCCGGCCAGGACCCGAACGCGACCAGCGGAGTGACCCGCGTGGCCGCGGCTGCCCCCGCCCCCAGCCAGGCGCAGCAGCTGCTCTCGGCGGCGCTGGACGCGCTGCCGCCCGACCAGCTCGCCGCGGCCGCCAGGATGTTCCGCATGGAAGGATCGAGAATGCGCCAGGGCCTGGATCTGGTCACGGCGTTCTCACTGGCGGATCTCCCCTTCGGCCGCGGCGCGTCGGGCTCCCTGATCGACGTGCTCCCCCTCCCCATGGACGTGGCCAACCTCATCAGAAACCCGGAGGACCTGCTCGACAAGGCGGGCGAGGCCGGCCAGTATGCGATCGACCGGCTGTGCGATCAGCGGCTGTTCACGGGTCAGTTCGCGCAGCGCGCGTCGGAGGCCTGCGACCTGCGCGATGAGGCGCCGAGCGTGCCGGAGCTGATCGATATCGTGGATCAGCTGGACGGCTTGCCGAACCGGATTAGCGCCGTGGACGACCGCTTAAGCTCCGCCTGCACGACCGTGCGCGACGAGCTGGTGCCGCAGACGGTGGTCATCCCGCAGACCAACATCACGAAGACCGGCGTCGTTGTGGGAGTGTTCCCGCGGACAACGATCCGGCCGTTTGCGGGGCTGGGCGCGATCTGCTGAGATGAGGGCGGCCCCGTGATTCGCGAGTAAACTCGCGGCTCGGCACCTGCCCGTAAACGGGTGCCGAGCCGCGGCCTTGGCCGCGCACTAGCCGCGTGCTCAAGTCCCCCCGTGTGACGTCTTCGGCAGAATCACCGTAAACGTCGATCCCTCCCCCACGGCGCTCTGCACGCGCACCTCACCGCCCAGCGCATCGACGATGCGCCGCACGATCCACAGGCCCAGCCCGAAGCCGCTGCCCGCGCCCGGGCTGCCCTGCTCGAACGCCGTAAACAGCCGCGCCTGGTCTTCGGGCAGGATGCCCGGCCCCCGGTCCTGCACCTCGAGCCGCGCCTGCGCCTCATCCCCGCTCACCCGCACCACGATGGGCGCGCCGGCGGCGTACTTGATGGCGTTCGACAGCAGGTTCCCGACCACCTGTTCCAGCCGGATGTGATCCCACGTGCCGATCACGGCGTCGCCCGCTTCCACAGTAAGCTCGCAGCCCGCGGCCGCGGCCTGATCCCGCACCTGCTCGGCCACGCGGCTCGCCAACGCGCTCAGGTCCACCTGTTCCCATTGGATCGTCGTCTTCCCGAAGCTGATCCGCGTCGTATCGAGCAGGCGATCGAGCAGCTGCCCGATCTCCCGCGCCTGCCCCTGTGCCGCGACGAGTCCCCGCTCGCGCTCTTCCGCTGGGAAGTCGAGATCCCCGCGGCTCACCCGGACCAGGTACTCGAGCTTGAGCTGCAGGGCGCTGAGCGGGCTGCGCAGATCGTGCGTCGCCATGGCGAGCAGCTCATCGCGCGCGCGCAGCGCCTGCTCCAGCTCGCGCAGCAGTCGGGATCGCTGCTGCTCCGCCCGCTCGGCGATCTCGAGCGCCCGCTGGGCCGCTTCGCGCGCCTGCCGCTCCCGCGCCAGCACGTGGACCAGCTCACTCTTGTAACGCTGGATGCGCAGCAGCGCGCGAACCGCTTCCAGCAGCACCTGGTCGTCGATGGGATGCGTGAGATAGACGTCGGCGCCCTTGCGGAGCCCCGTGACCTTCGCGTCGCTGCCGGTGTAGGTCGCGGAGAGATGCATGATGGCGATCTGCGCCGTCGCCGGCTCGGCGCGGAGCCGCTCCGCCACCTCGAAGCCCAGGATGTCGGGCATGCGCACGTCCAGAATCACCAGCGCCGGCACTTCCCGAACCGCGATCTCCAGCCCCTGGGTGCCGTTCGCCGCCTCCAGCACTTCGTACCCGGCCTGCCGCAGCATGCGCGCGACCTGGTAGCGGGTGGCGGCGTCGTCATCCACAACGAGAATCGGACGGTCGGTGACAGCCGAGTCGGTTACGGCCGCGGCATTCGCCCGCTCGGATACCGTCATATCCGCAGTCCGGCGGCGCTGAGGGCGTCCCGGATGGTCGCCTGGGCGGCTTCGAGGGAGGCACTCTCTTTCGGGACCACCGCCACCGCGGTGCGGAGCCGCGCCCGCTCCGTTTCGGTCAACAGCTTGGACGTGTACACGATGACCGGAATCTTCTGGAGCTCGGGGTCGCGCCGCAGCTCGTCCATCACGGCGTAGCCGTCCATCCCCGGCATCACCACATCGAGGATGATCGCGTCGGGCTTGGCGGCGCGGGCGCGCTCCAGGCCCTCGCGTCCCCCCGGCGCTTCCAGGACGCCGAACGGCGTGTCGGACAGCAAGCCGCGCATCAGGTAGCGCGACACTTCGTTGTCGTCGATGAGCAGCAGATTCCGTGGCTGGCGGGCCCGCGTCAGCTCGGCGAGCGTTTCCAGCAGCCATTCGCGGTCCACGGGCTTGCGGTGGAAGGCGGCGCCGAGGCTCTTCGCCTGCCGCTCGTTCTCCACCGCGGTGATCACCAGGATCGGGACGTCGCCGCCCTTGGGATGCTCGCGCAGCTCCCGGATGAACTCCCAGGCATTCTCGGTCTCCAGCAGCACATCCAGCACGACGGCGGCGGGGCGGACCGTCTGCAGCCAGTGCCGGGCGTCCGCCAACGTACGCGCGGACAGGACTTGAAACTCCGAGTCCTCGAGGTACTTCTCATAGAGAAACGTGGCTCCGCGATTGTCCTCGACGACGAGGACAGACTTGCGGGCGGGGTCCACCCGGCGCGCCGGCTCGCCCGTCACCGGGCGCTCGGTCGGGCCCTCGTACCGGGCCGGGAGCAGCGCGTAGAACGTCGATCCGTCGCCGACAGCGCTGGTGACGCGGATGCTGCCGCCCAGCAGGCCGGCGAGCTTGCGGGTCAACGGCAGGCCCAGACCGGTTCCCCGGCTGACGCGCTGCAACGGGTTCTCGATCTGCGTGTACTCTTCGAAAATCCGCTCCAGGTCCTGCTCGGCGATGCCGATGCCGGTGTCGGCGACCGCAAAGACCACGAAATCGCCCGCATCCATCTGCGCGGACACCCGCACCTCGCCGCGTTCGGTGTATTTGAGCGCGTTGGAGATGAGGTTGCGCAGGATTTGCGACACCTTGGACTCGTCGGTGAACAGCGGCGGCAGCGCGTCGGCGTCCTCGAACACCAGATTGACCGAGGAGTTTTGGGCGAGCAGGGGGCGCAGCATGCCGCGCAGCGCCGCGAACAGGTTGGCGACGGTGAACTGCCCCGGCCGCACCGACACCTTGCCGGCCTCGACCTTGGCCAGGTCCAACAGGTCGTTGACCAGCTCCGACAGGTCTTGCGCCGATTGGGCGATGTAGCGGACCTGCTTTTCCTGCTCGGGCGTCAGATCGCCGTCGTAGCGCTGCAGCAGGAGCCGGGTCAGGCCGATGATGGAGTTCAGCGGCGTGCGGAACTCGTGCGTCATGTTGGACAGAAACTTCGTCTTCAGCTCATTGGCGCGGTGCAGGTAGTCGGCGCGCTCGTCGATTTCCGCGTACAGCGCCACGACGCCGCGGTTGGTTTCCTCCAGCTCCCGGTTGACCTGCGCCAGCTCGGCGCGCTGCGCCCGGGCTTCGTCCAGCGCACGCAACAGCTCCTGGTTTTGGAGCTGCAGCTCGACATAGGGATCTGCGGGCTCCTGGCGCACCAGCTCGGCCCCGATGCGCGCCACGATATCGGCAGGGAGCGGCAGGACGCGGGCCGGGAGCGACCGGCCCAGCGTGACCGTCGTGCCTCCGGAGGAGGGGCGGATTTCGAAGACGTCCACGAGGCGTCGGGCACCCAGGATCCCCAGTCCCAAGCCGGTGGACGACCGGTAGCGGCCCTCGAGCACCGCGTCGAGATCGCGAATGCCCGGACCGCCATCGCTGATCTGAATCTGGAACAGCCCGCGCGGCACATCGAGCAGGTAGCTGACCTTGCCACCCGTCGCGTACTGGAAGGCGTTGCGCGCGATCTCCGATGCGGCCGTGGCCAGTCTGGTCTGACTCTGCGGGTCGAACCCCAACAGGGCGGCGATCTGCCGGGCCCGTTGGCGCGCCAGGACGATGTCCTGCTCCGTGCCGAGCTGCAGCGTGAGAATGGGCGCGCTCATGACGTCGCGAGACGGCACACGATGACCGAGACGTCGTCGCGGGCGCGGGCATGATCGCGATACATGACCGCCGCGATCACGCTCGGATCGCGGAGCGCCAGTCCGGGATATCTCCGGATGTCCCACCGGCTGGCCAGCCCGTCGGAGTGCATCACGAGCAGGCCCGTGCCATTCCAGGGATACTGAAACGGCTGCACCAGGCGATCGCTGGCGCCCAGAACCCCGTGGTGGGAGACCATGCTGCGGCTCGCGCCATCGCCGCCGAGCAGCGACGCGCTGGTGTTGCCGATCGCCGCGTAGGTGATGCACGCGTCTTTCAGGCTCACCTCGGCGACCGCGGCCGCCGCGCCGCGCGTGCCCCGCGTCGCGAGGTTCGCGCGCTGCAGCAGCTCGGGCGCCGGCAGCTCCGGATGCCGGCGCAGCACGTCGATCACGGCGCCGGCCGCGTCGCGCGCCAGCCGGCCATGCCCCACGCCGTCCGCGATGAGAAAGACGGCGCGCTCGGCGTTCCACGCGTATGCCCAGGCATCGCCGGCGAAGGACTCCCCATGCAGCGGCAGACACACGGCGCCCACGCGCCACGGGGTGCCGGTGTATAGCTGTGACGGGTCGCGGAAGACGCGCGAGACCAGCACGGTCCCGGTGGCATCGCTGTGCAGATCGAAGACCGTGGACATCCGCCGCATGCCGCCGAGCCCATGCCCGGCCGTGCCGCTGGTGGAGAAACCGTCCGCCATATACTTCGCGACGTCGCGCATGCCGGGGCCGCGGTCCAGGGTGAGCACCTCGATCCACGATCGGGCGTGGTCCGACGGCGCGGTGCCGCCGAGGATGATGTGGCCGCCGCCGGCATGCTTGATCAGGTTGGTGCCGGCTTCCGTCACGATCAGCGCGACCCTGCCGCGGGCGGTTTCATCGAATCGCAGCTCGCCGGCGCGAGTCACGGCGGCGCGCCGCGCCTCCCCCACGTCGCCGGGATGCTGCACCGCGTGCAGGCTCTGCGCCTGCTGGACCACTACTTCCATCGGGTGATCGTGACCGTGGTTCCCGCGCCGGCGCGGGACTCGATGTGCATGTCGTGCACCAGGCGCTTGGCGCCGCCCAGGCCGAGTCCCAGCCCCTCGACGGTAGTGAAGCCGTCGCGCAGCGCCACGGCGACGTCGGGGATGCCGGGCCCGTTGTCCACGAACGCGATGCGGATCCCGCGCCGCCCGTTGTTCTCCACCGCCTGGATTTCCGCGACGCCGCCACCGCCGTGGACGACGGCGTTGCGCGCCAGCTCGCTGGCGGCGGTCACCAACTTGGTCTGGTCGACGAGGCTGAACCCCAGCTTCGATGCCCACTCCCGCACCCGGTGCCGCACTCGCACGACGTGGGTCTCGTCCTGGAGCTCCACCCGGTCATACTGGACCGCGGCCATTGCGCGATCCGGACGGAGCAGAGCTCACCGCGGCCTGGAGCAGCTGCATGCCCCGCTCGACGTTCAGCGCCGTGCGCACCCCGCGCAGCGAAAGTCCCAGCTCCACCAGGGTGATCGCCACGGCCGGCTGCATGCCCACGAGCACGGTTTGGGCGTCCAGCACGCGCGACATCGCCGCGATGTTGCCGATCATGCGCCCGATGAAGGAATCGACCATCGCCTGTGACGAAATATCCAGCAACACGCCCTTGGCCCCGGTCTCGGCGATCTTGTTGGTGAGGTCGTCCTGGAGCGTAACGGCGAGCCGGTCGTGCATGTCGACCTGGATCGTCACCAGCAGGAACTCGCCCATCTTGAGAATCGGAATGTGCTCCATGGCCGGCTCCTCACGTCACCGGGACATGCGGCGCAGCCGGCGCGGGAGGGATGGGCTGCAACGGCGGCTGGCCGTTGCCCATGACCGTCAGGCCGCGTTTGGCGAGGGCGAGCTTGAACGCGTCGGCGAGGGTCGCCTTGGTGATCACATCGCCCATGTTGACGCCGAGATGAACGATGGTCTGCGCAATCTGCGGCCGGATCCCGCTGATGATGCAATCCACGCCCATGAACCGGGCCGCGGAGACCGTCTTCAAGAGATGCTGCGCGACCAGCGTGTCCACCGTGGGCACGCCGGTGATGTCGATGATGACGACTTCGGAGCTCGTATCCATCACCCGCTGCAACAGCGCTTCCATCACGGTCTGGGTCCGCATCGAGTCGAGGGTGCCGATCAGGGGCAGCGCGAGCACGCCGTCCCACAGCTTCACCACCGGCGTCGAGAGCTCGAGCATCTCGGCTTGCTGCCGCTCGATCACCTTCTCCTTGGCGAGCTGGTAGGCATCGGTCGTCAGCAGGGCGAGGCGGTCGAGCAGCTCCGTCGCGCGCCAGACCTCGGCTCCCACGGCGTCGGGATCACTCCCCAGCTCCGACCGCAGAGTCGAGAACAGCGGCTTCTTCAAGGACAGGATGAACCAGGCGGTCTCGGAAGACGAGAAGCCGCGCTCGCTGCGCGTCCGAGAGATCTGGTTCAAAAAGTCCCGAACCCGGGCGTACTCTGGCCCGGTCAGATCCCCGCGCGCGTCCTGCCGGATGGCCTGCGTGAGCAACTCGAAGAACTCCCCGCACTGCTCGCGCAGCTCGGCCTCCTTCATCGGGACGGCCCGCTGGCCACCGACTGCGAGCTGCTGGTCGACCCACTCCGGGACCAGCACGTCCTTGCGTCGGGACAGGATGGCGGAGAGCGTGGTCTCGCTCATGGGAAATGACTCCTTCGCTGTGGTCGGCGTCGGCAGGGGGGTGCAACGTCACGGGGAAATGTTAGAGGGGTCGACCGGCGGGCGCATCAACACAACTGCTTACAGCCTTTGGAGTAGCGCGGGCCATCCGCCAATGGACGCAGACTTAATTCGTCCCGACCCGCAGTACCGGCTCCAGCACGTGCCAGACGTTATCCGCGACGACCTTCGCGCCCGCGGCGGTGGGGTGGATCCCGTCCGCCTGGTTCAGCTCCGGCACTCCCCCCACCCCGTCCAGAAGGAATGGGATCAGGGCCGCATCATTCTCCCTCGCCAGGTCCACGAACAACTGCCGGAACTCCGCCGTGTATCTGCGGCCCAGGTTCGGCGGCGCCTGCATCCCGGCGATCACGACGCGCACGTCGGGATACTTCGCGCGGGTGCGGTCGATGATCTCCTGGAGATTGCGCCGCGCCGCGGCGAGATCCTGCCCCCGCAGCACGTCGTTCGCACCCAGCTCGAGAACCAGCACGGCGACTGGCTGGCTCAGCAGCCACTCGATGCGCCTGAGGCCAGCGGCCGAGGTCTCGCCGCTCACGCCGGCGTTCACGACCCGATACGAAAGCGCGGCAGAATCGATCTTCTGCTGAATGAGCGCGGGATACGCTTCCTCCGGCTCGAGGCCGAGCCCGGCGGTGAGGCTCGTGCCGAAGAACAGGACGACGGGCCGGTCATCTGGAGAGGACGACGCCCCGACGCCCGGACGCCCGGACGCCCTGTCCTCGCCGCCGCACGCGAGCGCGGCAATGGCGAGGAGCGCTGCTACAGAATGGAGGCGAGGGGACAGGAGAATCCCATGAGCGTCGGAGACGCCATGCGTTCAACGTAGATACGCTCGGCAGGCATAGCAATCCAACGTTCCCCCTCTCCCGAAGGGAGAGGGGCCAGGGGGTGAGGACCTGACTAACTTGTGCCGCATGATGATCGTCGCCGAACACCTCGAGCAGACATACCTGAGCGGCGGGAGGCCGCTGGTGGTTCTCCGGGATATCAATCTCGCCATCGGTCCCCGGGAGTTCGTCGCCATCACCGGCCCATCGGGCTCCGGCAAGACGACGCTGCTCGGCCTGCTCGCCGGCCTCGACCGCCCCACGACAGGGATCGTGCGCCTCGACGGCCAGGACCTCGGCCCGCTCTCCGAAGACGCGCGCGCCCGGCTCCGCGTCGAGAAGGTAGGCTTCGTGTTTCAAACCTTCCAGCTGTTGCCGACACTCACGGCGCTCGAGAACGTCTTGGTGCCCATAGAACTGGGCGGCGATGGGGCGGCGAAGAAAGGCGGCGGCGAGGGGGCGGCGAGGGGGCGGGCGCTGCTCGAGCGGGTGGGGCTCGGTGATCGCATGCACCATTACCCCAGCCAGCTCTCGGGCGGCGAGCAGCAGCGCGTCGCGATCGCGCGCGCCTTCGCCAACCGGCCCAAGATCCTGTTCGCCGACGAGCCCACGGGCAGCCTCGATTCCGAGACCGGCCGCACGGTCATCGACCTGCTCGTCGAGCTGAACCGGGATGCCGGCACGACGCTGGTCCTGGTGACGCATGACCCTGCTCTCGCGGAACGCGCGAATCGTGTGGTTCGGCTGGCAGGCGGCGCGATCGTATGACATTTGCATTGACCATGGCGTGGCGCGACAGCCGACGCTCGCGCCGCCGGCTCGCCCTGTACCTCTCCGCCGTAAGCCTCGGCGTCGCCGCGCTGGTCGCCATCAATTCCTTCAGCACCAACGTCGCGGCGGCCGTGCGGGCGCAGGCGCGCGAGCTGCTCGGCGCCGACCTCGAGCTACGCTCGCGCCGCCCCTTCCCCGACTCGATCGAGGCGGTCCTCGACTCGATGCGTCCCGCGGTGGCGCGGGTGACCAGCTTCGCCTCCATGGTCCTCGCGCCCCGCACCGGGCTTACCCGCCTCGTCGAAGTGCGCGCCATCGATGGCGACTTCCCCTTCTACGGGACGATCCGGACCGATCCGCGAGATCTGTGGCCCAGCTTTCGCTCGGGTCGACAGGTGCTGGTGGATCCCGCCATCCTCGTGTATCTGAACGCGCGCGTGGGCGATACGGTGCACATCGGCGATGCACGGTTCGCGATCGCCGGCGCCATCACCGACGCGCCGGGCGACGTCGGCCTGCGCACCGCCATCGGTCCCCGCGTCTACCTCCCCGCGCAGTACCTCGCGGCCACGAACCTGCTGCGCTTCGGCAGCCGCGCCCAGTACCGCGCGTATCTGCGCATCCCCGATAACGCCGCGCTGCAGGGATTTCTCAATCGCCACAACGCGCTCTTCGAGCAACACCGGATCCGCACCGAAACCGCCGCGGAGGAAGAGGAAGATGTCTCGCGATCGCTCGGCCGCTTGGCGCGCTACCTCGGGCTCGTGGGCCTCGTCGCCCTGCTGCTCGGCGGCCTCGGCGTGGGCAGCGCCGTCACCGTGTTCGTGCGCGCGAAGCTGGACGGCGCGGCGCTGCTGCGCTGCCTCGGCGCGCCCGCGCGCACGGTGCTGTCCATCTATGTCATCCAGGCCGTGGCCCTCGGCACACTGGGCGCGGCGGCGGGCGTCGCCCTGGGTCTTGTGGCGCAGATGGTTCTCCCCACTGTCGTGGCTGATTTCATTCCGGTGCGGGTATCCGTCGCCATCGATTGGCCGACGGTGTGGGCCGGGTTCGCGATCGGCACCGGTACCGCGGCAGCCTTCGCGCTGTTGCCGCTGCTCCGCCTCAAGGATGTACCGCCGCTGCGGGCGCTGAGACGGGAGTTTGACGACCGACGGCTGGACGGCCGGACGGCCGGACGGCCGGTGGGCGCGGTCATCCTCGTGACCGGACTGCTGTGCGGGCTCGTGCTCGTTTCAATCTGGCAAGCGCCCAGCACGGGGGTGGGCCTCGCGTTCGCTGCCGCCGTCCTCGTCACCGCAGGTCTGCTATGGGCCGCAGCCCGCCTGCTGATGGCTGTCAGCCGACGGCTGTTCCCGAAACGGGCGAGCTACGTCATTCGCCAGGGCGTGGCCAATCTGTTCCGGCCTGAGAACCAAACGGTGCCGGTGACATTGGCGATCGGTTTTGGGGTGTTTCTCGTCGCCACGTTGTACGTCGTGCAGCGCAACCTGCTCGACCAGTTCGCGCTCGACGCGTCCGCCGATCGTCCCAATCTCGTGCTGTTCGACATCCAGGTGGATCAGCGGGACGGCGTCGGCGAGATACTGCGGCGGCATGGGGCGGCGGGGGGCGGCGAAACACCGATCGTGCCGGCGCGGATCGCGCGCGTGAAGGGCCAGCCCGCCGAGTCGCTGCCTTCCGGGTGGGCGGTGCGGCGCGAGTATCGCAATACCTACCGTGACACGCTGGTAGAGAGTGAAGAACTGCTCCAAGGTGCGTGGTGGACAGGGCCTGGGGCCCGGGGCCTGGGCGACGCACCCGAGGCCCCAGCCCCCAGGCCCCGCATCTCGATAGAGGAAGAAGTCGCCGCGGAGCTTGGTGTCGGCCTGGGCGACCGCATCACCTGGAACGTGCAGGGGGTGGAGATCGAAACGCAGATCGCGAGCGTGCGGCGCGTGGCCTGGGCGCGGTTCCAGCCCAACTTCTTCGTGGTGTTCGAGCCCGGCGTGCTGGAGCGCGCCCCGCAGACATTTGTCACGCTCACGCGCATCGACGATCCCACGCGGCGCGCCGAGCTGCAGCGCGACGTCGTGCTCGCCTATCCCAACATTTCGGCGCTGGACCTGACGCTGGTGCAACGCGCGCTCGACGGCCTGCTGCGCAGCGTCTCGCTCGCCGTGCGCTTCATGGCCTTATTCAGCATCGGGGCCGGACTCGTGATTCTGGTCGGCGCGCTGGCGGCCTCGCGGTTCCAGCGGCTGCGCGAGGCGGTGCTGCTCAAGACGATGGGCGCGACCGGCGGGCAGGTGCGCCGCATCATGCTCACCGAGTACGTGGCCTGGGGATCGCTGGCGGCGCTCGTCGGCGTCCTGCTCGCCGGCGCGGCGGGATGGGCCCTGATCACGCAGCTCTTCGAATCGACCTATCGCCTGCCGCTGCTGGAGTTGGGCGGCGTGTGGCTCGTCGTCTGCGCGCTCACGGCGGTCGTCGGGCTGGCGAATAGTGGCGAAGCGCTGCGGGGGACGCCGCTGGGGGTGTTGCGGGAGATCAGTGAGTGACGGGTTGTCGGTTGTCGATTGTCGGTTGTCGATTGTCGGTTTTCGATTGTCGGTTTTCCGGGGCTGAGAGCCCCGGCTCGGCGGGTGTGTGCGCCCTGTAAGGGCGCACTTGCGGCCGAGCGCGCGCTCTCAGCGCGCGTAATTCCCAGCCGAGCGCGCGCTCTCAGCCGCGCGTACACCCCCGCACCCTGCAACATTGCTCGCGAGACGCATCCGCCCCGCCATCTCGCCCGTGCTCAGCGACCCCCGGCACATCCCGTGCATTCACCCCCGGCATGCATGCCAATCGCAGCCGCGCCTCTCTCGCCGCGCTCGTGCTCGCCAGCACGGGCCTCGTCGCACCGTCCGGCCTCTCTGCCCAAGGGACGCTGGACCAGGCGTGGGCCCCGGCGACGACGCCAACCGCTTCCACGAGGCAGCCCGCCGTGCAACCGGCGCGCAGTCTGCTGCACCAACTCGTGGGGCGGTGGCGCTTCGCTATCTGGTTCGCCGGAAACTTCGACGGGCCGCCCGACGCAACGGGCACGCGCACGATCGAGGGGCTGTACGATGATCTGCGGCTGCAATGGTCGGAACAGCTCGACAGCTCCGCGAGCCAGAGCCAGGGCGTCCTCGGCTTCGACCCGCGGACGGGACAGTTCTACAGCTCGGCCGTCTACAGCGCGGGCACGGGCGTCGAGATCCTGACGGGCGTCCTCAACCTGGCCGAGCCGCTGGTCACGTTCACCCCCGTCAGCGCGCCGGGCGGCGCCGCGCCCAGTCCCGCCCGGCGGCTGATGGAGTCGTTCACGCTGACCCTCATCGACCGCGATCACTTCACCTGGGCCCCCCTCGATCGCGGCTGGCGCGCCGTGTTTACCCGCGAGCCCTAGCCGTCGCCTACTTCACCCGCGTGTCCGTCCCTCTGGCGATCGTCGTCCACGGTTGCCCGGGCATCTGCAGCTCCCACGTCCAGGTGTATTCGTCGGGCGACACGACCTTCATCGTGTAGCGTCCCTTGATCTGCTGGCCCCCCATCGTCCCTTCGCCTTCCCAGACCCAGGTATCGCCACTCAGTGTGCCGCGGATGGGCTCGGGCGGCATCCCCGAGTTGTCGATGGCGTAATAGGTGTAGTGCTTGCGCTCGGGATCGTAACCGAGAATCCCGAGGCCGTGGCTCGGCCCCATCGGCGTCGTGCCCTCCGAGCGGCACACGATGAAGAACCCGCCCGGGAACCGCTCGCAATTGTTTCTGACCGTCATCCGGCCGCCCGGGCCCATGGGGCCGGGCTGGAACTCGCCCGTCGAGTTCCAGCGTCCCGCGAAATACGCGAGCTGCTGGTGCTCCGGGCCGGGTTGTGGCGCCGGCGGCGCCTGCGCCGCGAGCGCCGGCGCGCCGGCGAGCACCAGCGCGGCAGTCACTGTTCGATACGCCCGCTTCATCACGTCCTCCAGGTTATTCCGGGGCTGAGAGCCCCGGCTCGGCTCAGAATGCGCCCTGAGAGGGCGCCACGAAGGCCGGGCCCGGGCTCTCAGCCCGGGGTTGGGCGTCTGAAAGATATCCCCGGCGGCCTCCTGTTGGGCCCGCAACTCCGCCGCGCGCTCGACGGCACGCTCGAACTGCCGCGGGTAGGTCTTCCAGGGAGACGTCCGCTTCAACCGTTCGGCAAGCAGCATCGGCACGCTGGCAAAGCCCTGCCAGTCGCCGGTCAGTCTCATGACGTAGGCGTCGACGCGCCGCGCCGCCTGGTGCTGCCGCTCCTCCGCACTCCCCGAATCGCCGGCACCGGGAGGATAGACGTGGAGCGCCGTCTGGACCCGCTCGAGCCTTCGGGCCAGCGTGGCTTTCAGCTCGGCGAATTCGGCCGGCGTGAGCGTGACCCCATGGTCCACCGCCTCGCGATACAGCAGCTCGTAGCCCATCATGTCCCGGAGGAACGCCGGGAGCTGCTGGTCGTCGCCGCGCTCGAGCTGGGTGTGCATCACGTCCGAAATGGTCCGCAACCAGCGCACCAGGTCGGCGAGCGTGAAGCGTCCGCCGTCGAAGGTCGCGATCACGCTCCGCGATTCCAGGTAGCGCAGCGGGTCGCCGACGGCGGCCCGCGCCCGCTCCAGGGCCGCCGGCGTCAGCGCGAGGCGCCGTTGCCGCGCCAGATTCCGGATGTGCAGCGTGTCCAGGTAGGCCGCGACCAGCGGCTCCACGGCGGCGTGGAATTCCCGGCGGACTTCGTGGAGGCGTGGGCGGCGCACGATGTGCAAACCGAGCCGGGACTCGAGCACCGGGGAGATCCCTCCCGGCGCCAGCGCAAAGGCCGCCCGCTCGATCTCCGGGTCCGTCTGCCCGCGCTGGATGACACCGATGCTGCCGCCGCGCGCGCGCGCCACGGCATCCTGATTCTCGGCTTGCGCGGCTTCCCACGAGAGTCCGCGCGCGAGCCGCGAGCGCAGCGTGTCGGCCTGTCGTCGCCTCCGGGCATGGGCGGCCGGCCCGCCCGGCCTGGCACGAATCAGGATATGCTGGATCAGTCGATATCGATCCGCCCGGTACACACTGTCCACGGCGGCGGAATCGAGCGGCAGTTGCGACGCGAAGAGCTGCGCGCGCCAGCGGCCCAGAATGTAGCCCCGCGCCTGGGGCCACATCACTTCCAGAACGGTCGCCGAGTCGAGCATCGAGTCGCCCGCCGCGAGGCGCTGCGCGAACAACTGATACTCCACCCACCAGGTGGCGACCCGGGCGACGAGCTTGGGGCTGACCGCGGGTCCGGGCTGGCGAGCGAACATCTGCGCCAACTCCTCGACCGTCAGCGTCTGCTCGCCGGCGCGCGCGGCAACGTCCCCTTCCCACCCGCATCCGGCCACGAGAAGCAGCAACAGGCCGAGCCTCAATGTCTTGCCTCGTCCAGGGAGGGCGGTAAATTGCCAGAGAGTCGCCGAGCCAGCCAGGCAGGTGTCATGAGCGTCGCGGGGTTCGCGCCGGC
Source organism: Gemmatimonadales bacterium (assembly GCA_050733275.1). Taxonomy (GTDB): domain Bacteria; phylum Gemmatimonadota; class Gemmatimonadetes; order Gemmatimonadales; family GWC2-71-9; genus 20CM-2-65-7. The sequence continues at coordinate 1,505 of JBOHSP010000253.1, read as the reverse complement.
GGTGGCCTTCTCGCTGGCCGTGGGGGTCGGCGGGGCGGTTCCCCTTCAGGCGCAGCAGGCCGGGAGCGTGCGCGGCGTCGTGCTGGATGCGATCACGCGCACGCCGCTCCAGCATGTCGCGGTGGTGATCGTCGGCCGGCTGGACAGCGCGCTGACGGACGACGCCGGCGCCTATCGGATCGACGCCGTGGCCCCCGGTCAGGTCCGGCTCACCGCTCGCAAGCTCGGCTTTCACCCCATCACCACAGCGTTCTACACCGTCGCAGCGGGCGGCGTCGTGATGGCGGACTTCGCGCTCGCCCCCCTCGCGGTGGATCTGGCAGCGGTCGAGGTCGAGGCCGAGCCGAGCCGGCGTCGCGCCGCGATCGGGGCGCAAGTGCTGAAGGGCGAGGACCTGCCCCGCGGTGACATCCTCACGGCCCTCCAGAGTGCCGTGCCGAGCCTCCGGATGTCGGGGCGGCGCGACGACATGCGCATGCGAATGCGGCAGTCGTCGTCCGAGGTGCTCTACGTCATCGACGGCACGGTGATCACGCCGCCGCTCACGTTCTTGATCGATACCCGGGATGTCGCGTGCGTCGAGGTGCGCCCCGGCTATCGCGCCGCCCAGGAGTTTCGCCCCAGCATCAACAGCGAGGCCTACAGCGGCGTGGTCCTGATCTGGACGCGCGCCAGCCGGGCACCCCGGCCCAGGGAGTGCGCGCAGCCCTAGTGGAGCGTCGCCGCGATCCCCAGCTGCACGTACTGCACCGTCATGTCGCTGAGCAGCGGCAGCTCGAACCCGTTGGATTTGTCGAGCCGGGTCGGGTTGCCCGAGCCCGAGACCACCAGCGTCGCGAAGGGGGCGACCGACACGGCGCGGGTGATGCGCACATCGAACCCGGCACCCACCTGGAGCGCGAGTCCCTGAGTGGAGAGCCTGCTCTCCGTGTCTTCCTCGACGTAGCGGTACCCACCGATGCCCCCCGCCAGGTAGAGCCCGCCTGCCGGCCAGGGGTAGAAGGTGCCCACGGCGGACAACATGAGCAGCGAGCGCTCGCGTGCGGCCTGCGGCCGCAGCCATCCGGTTCCCTGCACACCGACCCGGAGGTGCCGGGAGAGCGTGCCTCCGAACCGGACGAGCGCCGTGGGTCCCGCCGCCCGGCCGGCGCACACGCTGCACGTGCCTCTGACCGAACCGAAGCCCAGGCCAATGCCGGCCCAGAGTCCGGTTCGCTCCTCGAGACGCTGCGCGCTGGCGACGGCCGTAGCGCCGGCTGACAGGACCAGGCCGACCAGCGCGGATCGCAGCATGCGTCAGTGCACGCGGATTCCGGATCGCAGCTCGGTCCTGAGCTCTTCCGCGATCGCATCGAGGTATTGCTCGAACATCGGAGTGGTAAACCCCCGCTGCCAGCTGGTCGAATCCCGCAGCAGCACCATGTTCTCGGCGAGGAGCTCGACCACGCGCACGTCGGCCGCCCCGCCCGACCGGAACCGTGAGCGCGCGCTCAGGATCAGGCGCG
>JBOHSP010000252.1:0-29700 GCA_050733275.1 Gemmatimonadales bacterium | reverse complement strand
ATCGGCCGCGAGCTGATGATGGCCACCGATCCGCTGGACGTCGCGGGATTGCTGCGCGAAGCGGGATCGGAGCGGTGGACAGGAATGCCCGCAGGAACCGTGATGGGTCATGTGCATCTGCACGTGGGTGATCTTGGGGCTGGCTCTGCGTTCTTCTCCGATGCGCTGGGCTTCGATCGCACGGTATGGGAATATCCGGGCGCGCTGTTCCTGGCCGCGGACGGCTACCACCATCACCTCGGCACCAACACGTGGGCCGGTCCCGGTGCCACGCCACCCCCGGCCGACGAAGCGCACCTGCTCGAGTGGACGATCGAGCTCCCGAGCGCGGGCGAGCTCGACGCCGTCGCGGGGAGTCTCGTGCGCGGGGGCCATACCGCGGAACCGGACATCGACGCGCTCGTGACGCACGATCCCTGGGGGACGCTCATCCGGCTCAGATCCCGCGCGTCACTTCCCTAGGAAGAGAGGGCACGACCACAATGGCCGGACTACTGGGCTGATCGACCGTGCCGAATAAGGCGGCGTCAGGCGACGCGATCCCCGCCAAGTGCGCGCTCATCGAAGTGCACGTGCGCGAGCTGGGGCAGCTGTTCAACATGATCGACCCTTCCTCCTTTCACGACCGCGACCTGGATCCCAACGCCGAGCAATTCATCGAGAGTTGGGCCAAGGAGCTTCCGCGCGGCGCGCCGCTGGCGCTGCTCGTCCATCTCGATCGCCCGTCCGGGTCGGACGATGCGGCCGTGCTGCGCGACTCCGTTCGTCAATTCTTTGGCCGCAGCGCCGACGCGGCGCGGCGGCGACTCCGTGAATTGTTTCGCCGCGGCCGCATCAGCCTGATCATCGCCCTCGCATTCATGATCGCGTTGAGCGAGCTGTCGAGGCTGTTGACCGGTGTGGTGCCGGGGAGGTTCGGCGACATCCTGCGCGAAGGCCTGCTCATCGGCGGCTGGGTCGCGATGTGGCGTCCCATCGAGGTGTTTCTCTACGACTGGTGGCCGATCCGCGCGCAGGCGCGGCTCTATGATCGCCTCGCCGCGATGCCGGTCCGCATCGAGTACTCCGACCGAACGTAGTGCCGCTCCGCTGGTCACGCCTCGGCAAGCAGATCCTCGCCCTCGACCTGCACCGCCCTGGACCGGACCGGCCGAGTGGCGGGTCCGCGGAGCACCGCACCGGAGGGTACGTCGAACTGGCTGCCGTGGCAGGGGCACGTTACGCTCGTGCCGTCTAGCTTCCCGCCGGCCAGCGAGCAGCCCCTGTGTGTGCAGGTGTCATCGAAGGCGTACAGGCCCCCGTCCACATTGGCGACGCTTACCTTGGTTCCGTCGACATCGAAGACGCGTATCTGCCCCAGCGCAACGTCCTTTGCGTTACCGATTCGTACGAGCATGACGTTCCCTCCCTATGGATCGTGCGACGTAGACCGCCCTTCCCAGTCTCGACCACATAGTGCGCGCGCAGACCCGACTCCTCCGCCTGCCATGCAGGCCCGTCACCCGGCCTTCCTGAGTGTCACACTCTTGTCAACGAGGCACGCCAGGAGGTCGTCCCACGACTTGACGAACGCCGCTGCCCCCTCCTCCTGAAGCTGGGACGCGAGCGCGTCGAGGTCGACACCCGCCCGCGTGAATACCCCGAGGACCTCTTCCGCATCCCCCCCGTCGTGCGGCAGCATGGCGCCGATGTCGCCGTGGTCGGCGAGGGCGAGCAGCGTCTTCTCGGGGATCGTATTCACCGTGTGCGGAGCCGCCAGCGACTTGACGTAAAGCAGGTCCGACGCCTTCGGGTCCTTGGTCCCGGTGCTCGCCCAGAGGAGCCGCTGCGAGCGGGCGCCCGCATTGAGGAGCCGGAGCCAGCGGTCGGATGCGAGCAGGTCCCGGTACGCCTTGTACGTGCGCTTGGCTACCGCGATGCCGAGCCGGCCGTGGAGCGCGGGCGGGACCTTCGCCGCCACCGCCACATCCCAGCGGCTCACGAACAACGACGCAGCCGAGGGCACGTGGGGGTTGAGGCCGGCGGCCACGCGGCGCTCGATGCCGCGGATGTACGCCTCGGCGGCCGCCACGTATTGCTCGCGCGAGAACAGCAGCGTCACGTTGATGGGCACGCCGGCGAAAATCGCTTCCTCGATGGCCCGGACGCCACGCTGGTTGCCGGGGATCTTGATGAAGAGGTTCGGCCGGTTTGCTTGCGCGTAGAGGGCCTTCGCGGCCGCGAGGGTACCGGCCGTGTCCCCCGCCAGTTTGGGCGATACCTCCAGGGATACCCAGCCGTCGACGCGGTTGGTGGCCTCGTGGATCGGGCGGAAGAGGTCGGCCGCCCCGACCAGATCCTCGAGCGCGAGCTCGAAGAACAGTGGCTCGCCGGCCTTGCCCGCCGCCGTCTTCTCGCGGATCCCGGCGTCGTAGTCGTGGCTGTTCTTGATCGCGTGGTCGAAGATCGACGGGTTGGAGGTGAGCCCCGTGATCGAGAAGTCCTTGATGTAGCGCGTCAGGCCGCCGCTCGTGAGAAGGGCGCGCGTAATGTTATCCAGCCAGAGGCTCTGGCCGGCGTCGTGCAATTGTTGCGTGGCTTTCATGGCTGACCCCTCATGGTCTGTTCATCGCTGTCGAGAGTTCTGCCGCCGCGTCCGCGTCGACGAGCCAGCGCGGCCGGCCGCCAGGCCTCCCGATGGCCTGCGCCGGCAGCACGTCCGGCCGGTACGGCCCTTCGAGGACTCGGCGCAGCGTCGCCGCTTTCTCACGTCCGGTGACCAGGAAGAGCACATGGGCGGCGGCGTTGATCAAGACGCGAGTGAGAGTCACGCGCCACATCGACACCGCCGTGACGTACTCGGCCATCACCCACCGCTCCCGCTCGCGAACCGCTGCCCCGCCCGGAAAGAGTGAAGCCGTGTGGCCGTCGGCGCCCATGCCGAGCAGGACGAGATCCAAGCGCGCGTTCGCCGCGTCGGCGAAGCTCTCCTGGAGCGTCCGCTCGTAGGCCGCCGCGGCCGCCGCGGGGTCGTCCTCGCCGCGGATCCGGTGGACGCTCGACTCGGAGACCGGGACGCGATCGAGCAGCGCCTCCCGGGCCATCCGGTAGTTGCTCGCGGGATCGTGCGGCGGGACGCAGCGCTCGTCGCCCCAGAACCACTGAACGCGCGGCCAGGGCACGCGCGAGACGTACGGCTCGGTCGCGAGCCGGCTGTAGAGCGTGTTCGGAGTTGAGCCCCCCGACAGCGCCACGGCGAACCGGCCCGACGCCCGGATCGCTTCGTCCGCCGCGGCAACGAACCGGCTAGCCGCAGCATGCGCGAGCGCCTCGCTGGTCGCAAACACGTCGATCCTGGCGCTCGCCCCCGTTCCCATCTCAGGATCCGCCGCGGCGGAGCGTTTCTACCCGGCCGTCCGGGTGGCCCACGAGCACGCGTTCCGCCGTACCCAGAAAGAGGCCCGTATCCACCACTCCAGGGATAGAGAGGACGGCCGTCTCGAGCGCGCGCGCGGCGCGCCCGTCGGCGAGCGGCTCAGTGATCGCGCAGTCGAGCGTCAGGTTGCTGTTCTCGCTGAGAAGCGGGCGAGTGCCGGCGGCGTCGGGCCGCACCGCGGCAACGAGTCCGAGCATCTTGAGCCGGCGTGTCACCGGGCCGCGCGCCAGAGGAATTACTTCGACCGGGATGCGATCACGCTCGCCGAGCGCGGCGACCAGCTTCTCTCGCCCGACGAGGATGACCTGGCGCTTGGACGCCGAGGCCACGATGCGCTCCTGCACCAGGCTGCCACCCCACCCCTTCACGAGATCGAGGTTGGGTGCGACCTCGTCGGCTCCGTCCACGGTCAGGTCGAGCTCCACGTCCTCCCCGAGGTCGATCAGCGGTACGCCGACCTCGCGGGCCTGGCGCGCCGAGGCGCCCGACGTGGGCACGGCGGCGACTCGAAGTCCTTGTCGAACCCACGCGCCGAGCGCTGCGATGAACGCCGCGGCGAGTCGACCCGTGCCGAGCCCTACTCGGGTGCCGTCCCCGATCAGCTCGAGCGCCTGCGCGACGACAGCCTGCACGCTCGGGTCGTCGACGCTGCCGTTGCGAGGGATCATGACGCCGACTCATCACCGCGGCGCGCAACTGGCTGGTGCCAGCCGCCGACGTCGCTCGCGATCTGTTCCGCTTCGAGCGGCCCCCAGCTCCCGGGGGCGTAGGGGTGGACCGGCGTCACGTCTCCGAGAATCGGCTGCACGATGGTCCAGGCAGCCTCCACGGAGTCCTCGCGCGCGAACAGCATCGCGTCTCCCGCCATCGCGTCGCCCAGGAGGCGCTCGTAGGCATCCATCTCATCGCCGTCAGGGTGGTGCACGACCGTGAACGCCACGGGCTCGGCGGCTATCGCCTCGCCGGCACGCTTGACGCTCGCGCCGATCGTGATGGTGACCTCGGGGCTCAGGCGGAAGCGCACGAAGTTGGGTTCGCCGGGAGGAAATCCGCACATCGCGGGCTGCTTGAGCGTCACCACCACTTCGCAGGCCGTCGTCGCCAGGCACTTACCTGCGCGAATGAGGATTGGCACGCCATCCCAGCGCGGCGACGCGATGTGGAGGCGCACGGCGGCGAACGTTTCGACAGTGGAGTCGGGTGCGACATCTTTCTCCACGCGATAGCCCTGAAACTGACCACGAACGAGCGCGTTGGGGCTGATCGGGCGGATCCGCTGGAAGAGCTTTGCCTGCTCGCCGCTGATCGACTCGTGCCGGGTGAATGCCGGCGGCTCCATGGTGAGAAAGCCGAGCACCTGGAGCAAGTGATTCTGGATCACGTCGCGGATCGCGCCCGCCTCCTCGTAAAAGCGGCCCCGCCCCTCGACACCGAAGCGCTCCGCCAGGGTGATCTGGATGTTGTCCACAAACCGGCTGTTCCAGATCGGCTCGAGAAACGTGTTCGCGAAGCGGAAGATCACGAGATTCTGCACCGCCTCCTTGCCCAGGAAGTGGTCGATGCGAAAGATGTCGGACTCGTCGAACACCGCGTGCAGGGTCGCGTTGAGCGCGCGGGCCGACGCCAGATCGCGTCCAAAGGGTTTCTCGACGACGATGCGCGCGCCTCGCGCGCACGCCGAGCGACCGAGTCCCGTGGCCACGGTCTCGAACATGTTGGGAGGGATCGCGAGATAATGGAGCGGATGGGCCGCCTCACCGAGCGCCTTACGGAGGGCGACGAAGGTGGCTGGGTCTGCATAGTCGCCGTTCACCGATACGAGACGCGTCGCGAGTTTCGCGAAGGCCGCGCGATCTACGCCGCCATGTTGCTCCAGGCCCTCGAGGACGTGCGCCCGAAGCTGCTCCACCGTCCAGCCGGATCTCGCCACACCGATGACGGGCATGTCGAGCAGTCCGCGGCCGGTCAGGGCCTGGAGCGCGGGGAAGATCTTCTTGCGGGCAAGATCTCCGGACGCTCCGAAGAAGACGAACGCGTCGGAACGCTGAGGATTCACGGGATCCCCCTCTTTTCGAGGTGGCCCCCGAACTCGAGGCGCATCGCCGAGAGGACTCGGTTCTGGAAGTCGGCCCCACCTCGCGAGGTGAATCGCTCGAACAGCGCAGCGGCGAGGACTGGCGTCGGTACCGCCTCGTCGATGGCCGCCTCGAGCGTCCAGCGTCCCTCCCCGGAGTCGGAAACACGACCCTCGAAGGGCTCGAGCGCCGGATCCCGCGCGAGCGCCGCGGCAGTCAGGTCGAGCAGCCTGGAAGCGATCACGCTGCCGCGCCGCCAGGCCTCGGAAATCCCCGCCAGGTCGAACTCGTACTGGTAGTACTCGGCGTTGCGAAGCGGCGTCGTCTCGGCGTCCACGGTCTGCACCAGCTTTCCCACGCCCGCCTGCTTCAGGATGTTGAGTCCCTCGGCGTAGGCGGCCATCATGCCGTACTCGATGCCGTTGTGGACCATCTTGACGAAGTGGCCGGCGCCGTGCGGGCCACGATGGAGATAGCCCTGCTCGGACGTTCCTCGACCGTCAGCGCCGGCTCGGCGCCGTCCTTTGCGAGTGCCTGAACCACCTCCGCCGCGTGATCGTGGACCACGCACTGATGTCCGCCCTGCATCAGGCGACGCGCCATGCTGGCGCTCATACGCCCCAGACCGATCATGCCGAATTTCATCCGTCGGTACCTCGCCGTTGAAGGTCGGTGCTCATGGTGCGGGCCGGACAGCGACGAAGGATGTGCCGGACCATCGCGCGCCAGCCAGCGCTGTCGGCGTAGTCCGTCGCCGCCCGACGCTGCGGCGTGACCCCGCGAATATCGTGTTGGTGAGACGGATATCCTCGCTGCGTGGAGGGAACGCTGAGGTCTGGGTTCGTTCTCATTAATGGAGCCTTTGCTCCAGGTACATGCGCAGCGCCACCGCGTTGTTATGCAGGGCATCGTGCGAGCTGAACACGAGAGTGACGCGGCCTCGACGAGCGGCCTCGAACAGAGGCCCGAGCGACTTCTTGTGGGCCCTGAGCTCAGCGAAATACCGCTGCCGAAACCGGGGCCACTTCTTTGGGTCGTGGGAAAACCACTTTCGCAGCGCGGGACTCGGGGCGACATCCTTCAGCCACCCATCGAGCTTGAGGCGCGACTTCTTGACACCTCGCGGCCACAGCCGCTCCACCAGGAACCGCACGCCAACGCTACTGGCAGCGGGTTCGTAAGCACGTTTGAGCTTGATCACGGAATTCTCCTTTTTACTCAGGCGGGCCACTCAGGCACGCCACATTCCGGGCACTGGATGTTGATGAACACGAGCCAGTCGAGAATCTCTTTCGCTCCCGGCAGTGTCGAGCCGAGCCCCAGAAGGTAGGTGGCGAAGATCTCGCGGAACCGGTCGGTAATCAAAACGGCGGATGCGGGTCTTCCCGCAGCATCCGTCGCGCCCACCATGCGATGGATGCGCGCACCGTCGTCCACCAACACTGGAAGCGCCCACCGGCCGCGCTGAGGAACCGGGGTAGGCCGCGAGGTGACGAGGACGAGCACCTGCGCCGCTTCTGACGTGAGCTCTTCTGTCCGCGCGACGAGCTCATCCAGCATCACGGCGAGCGGGCTCTCTTCCAGCTGGTCCCCGGCGAAGAGGAGAACCAGGTTGGTCCGCCCCCGATACCCCTCCAAGGAAACGGAACCGCCGTCAGCGCCCGGGAGTGTGAATCCCGGAAGGTTCTGATTCATCGTTGTTCCTATCATCCTTTGTAGGTGACGACCTTCCCCCACAGGTCCGCCGTGCCCCAGATCCCCGCCCGCAAGCACTCGAGCTGGACGATCTGGCTGTGATCCACGAACAGGTTCACCTCCGGTCCGTAATTCTTCACGTACCAGGCAAACACCTCCGGGTCGGCCGCTTCGAACATGACGCGCTCGAGGCTGAGGGCATCGACGATCCGCGCGGCCACGTCGGTGCGCCACCGCTGGACATTTTCGGTTATCCCTTCGGATTCGATCATGATCAGATAGGCGCCCGCATCGAGGAACCGCCGCGCGAGCCGGATCGCCCATTCCGCATCACGCGTGCCTTGTTGCTCGAGTTCTGCGGCGCGGGTGGCGCCGCCCGCGCCGAACTGGATCCCGACCTCGGGCTTGGCCTTGAGCCCCGCCTGCTGGACGCGCTCCACGAGTCGCAGCCAGTCGTCGGCCGGCAAGGTGATGAACCCGCTCGAGATTTCGATGATGTCGAAGCCCACGTCGCGGCACGTGCGGATGTAGCGATCCACCGCGTCGGCGCCTTGCGTGAGCACGCGCTCGATGAACCCGCCGGTGGACACGGCCACGTCATGGCGGTGGCACAGCTCGATGAGCTGCACGAGCGCGCGCCGGGGCATCAAGGTGAACGAACCTCCCGCGAATTTCAGCGCATCGACGTACGGGCCCATGGTCTCGAGCACGTCCTCCAGATACCGCGGGCCGATAGGGCTGTAGTACGGGCCCCGGATTTCGGTGAGGCCCGCCCGGCGAGGCTTGCCGCCCCGTGCGTTCGTCCGCAGGAAGTCGAAGGCCCGCGCGGGTGCTCTGCTGGCAGGGGTTTCGGGTGCGATGGCCGTGGTCGTCATCGATCGTCTCCTATGCAACCGCCGCGGCTCCGGGGAGCCGCACGGCAGCGAACAGGCTCGTGAGCTGCGTGACGGGGACCCGCTCCAGCTCCGCCACCGTCGTGGCGATTTGGTCCCGCAGCGAACGGGTCGTGTGTGGGGCGCCCAGGCGTTCGAGCTTCTCGCGGGCAGCCTCCCACGTCCGCCCACGCGTGAGAAAGCCCGGGTAGTCCGCGAGCTCCGCGGTCAGCACGCGATCGTCGCGCAGGATCACTCGCACGCGGCAGGGCATTTCGGCGGGGAAGCGTCGCGAGAACGCGTCGTCGGAGCGTACCACCACACGTCGGAGCAGGGCCTGCACGTCGCTGCGGCGAATGCGCGTGAGCCGGTATTGTTCGGGCATGACCTGACCGTCGAGCAGCGCCACCGCGACGAGGTAGGGCAGGCTGTGGTCCGCCGCTTCCTTGGTGCGAACCCCTGTCTTGTCACCTTCCTCACCACCACCGATGATGCGATAGGCGACGTCGAACACGTCGATGTCCACCCGCTCGACCTCGGCCGCCGCGACGTGTTCGCGTTCCCGCAGCTGGAGGACGGCTTCCAGGACACTCTGGGAATGGATTTCGGCATTGTACTTCTTCACAATCGTCCGGGTGACGCGCTCGAGGTCTTCGGCCTCCCAGTCCAGCTCGAAGTATCCGGTTACGGCGTCCATCAAGCCTTTCTCGCCCTCGAACACCTCGAGGGGACCGGTGATCCCGCGGCGGGCGAGGAACGTCGTGCGCGTCACAGCTCCGGCCGCGTTCGGATAGGCGAGGCCTTTCCAGTGCGATAGTGCCCCGGTGCGGGTCACCCGCAGCGCGTTGAATGCGGTACCGGCGATGGCGAGGGCGTGGGCAGTGCGGCGACCATCGAGACCGAGCGCCCGCGCCACCCCCGCCGCGACGGCGTACGCGCCCTGCGTGACGTGATCGAATCCTGCGTCCCGCACGGGCGCCGCGTCGCTCAACCGGCACTGTACCTGATAGGCCAGGGCGAGCGCGGCGAGGAAGTCGCGGCCCGACGCGCCGGCGTATTCCGCCGCGGCGAGCACAGCCCCAAGGTTGTCGCTCGGATGACAGGTCTCGCCCTTCGCGAGGTAGCTGTCATTGAAGTCGAGGTAGCGCACGAGCGCCGAGTTGTATAAGGCCGCGCGATCCGGCGGGGCCTGCCCGCCGCCAATCAGCGAGCAATGCCCGGAACCGGCGAATTCCTCTACTTGCGCGCGGACCATGCGCACCGGCTCTCCATCGAGCCCGCCCAGCGCACACGCCAGGGAGTCGAGCACGCGGATTTTGAGCTGCGCGCGGGCCGTCTCCGACAAATCGTCGTAGGACGCGCGTGCGGCAAACCGGCCCAGCCGTTCCGCGATCGTCATGGGGCCGGGGTCCGCAGCAATGCCGGCGTCGTGGCCGACGCGCTGACGCGCAGCCGGATCCACATCCCGGCCGCGCCGTGGCCCGGGACGCCACAGAAGATGAGATATTCGCCCGCGGGCTGCGCGGTGAAACGCATGTTGTCTGTCCCTTCAGGTGGTAGTCCCGTCGCGAGACGCGTTGTAAAGGCGCGAGTGATCGCGGGGGTGGCCGGCTGCGTCGGCAGCGGCGTCTGCGGCGCGATGACCTCCGCACTGTGGGGCAACATCCCGTCGTGGTTGCGGAAATCGATCTGCGCCGCCCAGCCGACGGGCACCACGAGCGTGAGTTCGCCGTCGCGGAATCCGTTGAAGTTCAGCGCACCGTTGAGTCCCGTGAGTCCCGCGATGAGCTCGAATCGGACCGTCCTGGCGGCCGCATCGAAACTCAGCCACGTCGGATCGAGCGGTTGTTGGGCAACCGTGGGGGCGGTGAGCGCAACGCTGAGTAGTCCCACCAGCGCCGCCTGTGCTGTTGTAGTGAGTCTAGACATGGTCATTCTCCCGTAGCGGTGTCCGTCATGGATCACCCGTTTTGTTCGTCTTCGGCTCGGCGCAGCTCCGCGACGAGCGGATGCCCGCGAGCCAGCGCGATGATCGCAATTGATGCACCGATCAGGCTCCCACCGAAGATCCGGACCCAGGCGAGTTCCCCAAGTCCGAGATGCGACAGCAGCACGGTCACCATGGCGGCCGCGATTTCGACGATCAGGACCCCAAACGTGACCGCGATGATCAGACTCGGCTCGCGCTCCGCACCATGGATGGCGGACACGACGACGATCCCGTATGCGACGTTGAGCACGTAATGGATGACGCTGAACCAGGCGATGCCCCCCAACACGTGGAACGTGTGAAACGGCTGGCCCACGATCGCGTCGACGGCGGCCACCCAGATCCAGATTGCGGTCGCGACGATCAGTCCGAGACGCGCTCCCTCCCGCATCGTGTGGTGTGTGGTGATGCTTTTCATTCGGAACCTCCTGGTCCGACCGGATGCACGCGGTGCTCGGCGAGGATGCGTGCGATACTCGGGAACGTGTGGCGGGCGGCGTCAGGAACCCGGCGCCAGCCGCCCGTTCCAGGCGCGTCGACCCAGTAGTCGAACGGTTCGGCGCCCGGCCCGAGCGACGAACCGACCACGATCCGGCCTACCATCCCCGCCGCTTCGTGCGGCAGGCAGTAGTAGTCGTACACGCCAGGAACCGAGAACGTGAGGTCAAAGTGATCCCCCTGGTTGACGAGATAGCCCGAATCCCACGGCTCGGCGGTCCTCGGAATGCGCAGCGAGTGGTGATCATTGTGGGGGTGATAGGCGGTCGTCGTGTGCACGTTCTCCCGCACAATCCACCGCACAGTCGTCCCCGGCTCCACATAGAGCCCGATCGGATCGAACCACGCACGCGCTCCGAGCGGGTCGCTGCGCATCTCGATTACTTCAGGGCCCACCAACGCACCGAGCCGCATCCCGCGGAGCGGACCGATCCCGAGGCCGGCGAGCGCGAGCCCGCCGGCTTTCAGGAACTCACGCCGCGATGGTCTCATCACTTGGCGAGCTGGGCGGCGCGTTGCGGCGAGACGTACCACACGATCATGTGATAGTGCGGCTCCGCCATGCCCGGATGCCCCGCGTTAAAGACGATGTCCACGTGATCGGCCCGCGCCTGGGCTACTTTCAGGCCGCTGAATGCCCGCTGGGCATTCATGTCCTCGAGTGGGATCATGTAGATGGAGCTCACCAGACTCCCATCATGGTCATAGGCCAGGAATGGGCCCGCGGGGAGCCTCGCGGGATCGACATACAGCGTGCCGAGTCCGGGGACGAAGTCCGGGAGCGGGACGAGCGTGCTCACCTTTTTGTACGGGCTCCCCGGCGGTTCGTGGAGCTGGACCGTCGAGGTGTCCGGGTGCATCCGGGCCGCGGGGAGTGGCACTTCGCGCTGTGCCGCGGCGCCCGCGGGCAGCGTGACGAGCATTCCGAGGCCCAGCGCGCCGGCAAGAGCAGCAAGTGCAAATCGTTTCATCGGGTTTCTCCTTTTGTGCATGTCGGTTTTCGCTAAGTGCGCTGCGCTGCGAGAGTATGTTTATGGCGGGCCGCGGAGAGCGACAATGAAGCGTTCGTACCACGCGGAGGGACGCGCGTCAGCGCCTTCGATGCGGATTGTTTCGGGCCTGCAACCGTCGGGACCGCTGCACCTCGGCAATTACTTCGGGACCATCCGTCCCGCCATTGCGCTGCAGACACATGGGGAAGGTTTCTACTTCATTGCCGACCTCCATGCGCTCACGACCGTACGAGATCCCGCGGCATTGCGCCGCTACTCGCGTGACGTCGCCCTCGATCTCCTCGCTGCCGGACTCGATCCCGCACGCGCCGTGCTGTTTCGCCAATCGGATGTCCCCGCCGTCACCGAGCTTGCCTGGATCCTGAGCACGGTCACGCCCCTTGGCCTGCTGGAGCGGGCCCACGCCTTCAAGGACCGCGTCGCGCGGGGCATTCCTGCTTCCCACGCGCTGTTCTCGTATCCAGTACTGATGGCTGCGGATGTTCTGCTCTATGGTGCGGACATCGTCCCTGTGGGGCGCGATCAGACGCAGCACGTCGAGATCGCGCGGGATATCGCGACCAAATTCAACGCCGGCTATGGGTCCGTGCTCACGCTTCCGCGCGCCTCTATCCTCGCGGAGGTCGCGATCGTACCGGGTGTCGACGGACAGAAGATGAGCAAGAGCTATGGCAACACGATTGCGCTCGGTCTCTCGGGCGATGCGTTGCGAAAACGCGTGATGGCGATCGTCACCGACTCGGCCTCCGTTGCCGAGCCGAAAGACCCCGCCCGTTCGACGATCGTCGCGCTCTACCGCTTGGTCGCATCCGCAGAGGAGATCCGCCGCATGGAGGATGAGTTCCGAACCGGCGGCGTAGGCTACGGCGAATTCAAACGGAGATTGTTCGAAGCGCTGGAGACCTATTTCGTGGGGTTCCGAGACCGGCGCGCCGCGTTAGGGCAAGAGCCCGCGGCGGTCGACCGCCTGCTCGAAGCCGGCGCGGACCGGGCTCGCGCCGTGGCCGCGGAGACGATGACACACGTGCGTCAGGCGACCGGCATCGTCTGAGGGAGCTAGGCGCGTCCCTCCATCCGGGTCTGGTCTTGTGCCTGCTGGCGCGCTAGGATCACGGCGTCAGCTCCGCGGGAGAACGGTGCTCGAAACGGAACTGTTCGCGTTGCTCGAACAGACTGCCGACGCGGCGTACACGGTCACCGACGGCGGCGAGATCTGCTCGTGGAACCGTGCGGCGGAGCGGCTGCTCGGCTACCCGGCGACCGAGGTGCTCGGCCGCCACATCGAAGAGGTGCTCGATGCGTACGACGCATTAGGCACCGAACCCCTGGCGGGGACGTCCGACGCGGCGGTGCGCGATCCGGAGCAGGCAACCAGCGGGCTTCCGCACTTCGACCTGGACGTTCGCACCCGGTCGGGCGCCAGGCTGTGGGTCAACGTGTCCACGATCGTCTTCGACAATCGCCGCACGGGACGCCGGCTCCTGGTGCGGTTAGTGCGGGATATCTCGAAGAGCCGGCTCAACGCCACGCTGCTCAGCCGAATGCTCAAGGCCGCGCGGCAACTCGTTGCGCTCGCCGATGACCCGGCGCAGCACGCCCCGGTGGAGGCGCTCTCCGAACACGAGCGGCGGATCCTCAAATTGTTTGCAGAAGGGAAGAACTCCGCCACCATCGCCCGGACCCTGCACATCTCGGCCCAGACGCTCCGCAACCACCTTCATCACATCAATCGCAAGTTGCGCACCCACAGCCGGCTCGAGGCCGTCACGCATGCGCAGCGGCGGGGGCTCCTCGAGTAGCCGCAGCTGCCGCTCCCGGCGCGCTACCTCGAGTCGGACACGCCCTGAGCCGCGGGATCGCGGCGCAGCGACCACGATCCCGGCGCGGTTCCCTCCGCGTCGTAGTACTCGCCGGAGGACGGCGGCGTGTCCATCGGCTGGCAGGTCCAGGGGCCGCTCGCCAGCGCGCCGCTGGACGGATCCGCCTGCGAGCGTGAGCCCGCCCATACGGCGAACTCGTGCCAGAACCGTTCCGTGACGGCTTCGCTCTCGGGGCTGCGCACGGCGATGCTGTCGGTCCCGATGAGATGGAACTCGAGGGTCGCGAAGTAGGTGTCGGCCCAGAATTGCACGGCGCGCTCGGCGTTCACGTCGCGGTAGCGGCTGGCCTCGCCACCGCCTGCGCCGTACTGGATGACGCGTCCACTGGGGCGGTCCACGCGGGCCTGCAGCGTGACGTGCGTCGCGACGGCGCAGTCGATCCGCAGGCCGTCCGCGTCGACGGCGTGGGCTTCCGCGACGAGGAGCAGGCGGGACGGCAGCAGATCCCGCTCGACCGCCGGCGCGCTGGCATCGGCGCAGCCCCAGGCCGCGCCGGCGAGGATCAGGAGCTGACGGACATCGGGTCTCACATCGTGAATACCCCGTGACGCGGATGCCGCGTCACCGCGATCCCGACCATCCCCGGCGCTGCGGCGGGATCGGAAGCACCAGCGTGAATGTGCTGCCGCTCCCCACCTCCGTCTCCACCTGCACGCTGCCGCCGAACATGTTCTGCGTGATCTCTTTGACGACTGCCAGGCCGATCCCCGATCCCTTTCCGGAGGCCTTGGTCGTGAAGCCGCGACGAAACAGCTGGGGGCGGTGTTCGGGCGGGATGCCGGCGCCCTGGTCGTGGACCGACAGGTGCAGCAGGGCGTCGACCTGGTCGACGGTGACAAGGACGACGGAATCCGGGCCCCGCGAGGCGTCCACGGCGTTGCGAATGAGGTTCGTGATCACCTGATACAGCGCGGCGGAGTCGCCGTACACATAGATGGACTCCAGGGCGGAGTCCCACTTCAGGACCACGCCGCGCTTTCGCGCCAGCGGCCGCTCCAGCGTGACGCAGGACCGCACGATCGGCAGGACGTCGAATCGCGCCAGTCGCCCGACGCTGCCCTCGGGACGATCCTGAATGGAGCGGAGGTACCCGGCCGCCTGTTCGATGCCTTCGGCGACGTTGGAAAGGTCGTCGAGGATCTGCGCGCGGAAGCTCGGATCGAGCGCGTCGGCGCCGCGCAGCGCATCGACACTGAGATCGAGGTTGCCCAGAGCGACGGCCAGCGGGTTCCCCGCCTCGTGGGCAATGACGCTGGGCTGGCGGGCCAGCTCCCACAAGGCGTCCGCCGGCGCCAGGCGGCGGTGTTCGGCGCCGTCGGACGCGTCGAGTGCCCCGATACCGAGGCCGGCCAGCTCGAGAATCAGGCGCTCCTGGCTGCGCCGTTCCACCCCCTCCGGGGGAGGCGCCGCGGGACGGGCGCGCACCGGCGCCACGCACCAGCCCCGGCCGCTATCCGTGCGGCAGCCCACCCAGCGACTGCGCTGGATGATGGGCGCGCCCCACTGACGCAGCGTGGCGTCGAGATCGAGCGTGGTCTCGGCCGCGGGTGGGTCGAGGGTTCCGCTCAGAAGTGGGACCGCTTCGGTGTCGGGGGAAATCTCCCACAGGGTCACGACGCGTCCCCGCAGCGCGACGCTGGCCTGCCGCAGCACCTCGCGACGCTGCTCCGGTGCTTCCACGCCGCCTCCTCCTCCCATACTGCGGTCGGCCGACATTTATCGCACAAAATAGGTGAAATCGCCAAAACCACGTAGGGCGTTTTTGCGGCATTGCAGGGCGCTCTTGCGGCACACGCCCGCAGAACCCCTGCGGCGCGGAGGGTTGCACACCGAACTACATTCCACACACCATTGGCTGTGGGTACCGCGTGACCGACTTGCCTGAGGGCCGGATATCTCCTCTTCGCCTGCGTTTGTGTCCCAAGTGTCACAAGGCGGTCGATCCGGCTGATTCGAACACCCAACGCAACGACAAAACCCGCCGTTGGGAGCACAAGGACTGCCGGACGTCACCGCGGATCAGGCCACGGAATCACCGGTGATGCGGCCGTGACCGGCGCCCCCACCACGCCACTGCCGATCTCGCGGTCGGTGGCCAGAGCGGCCACGTGCGGGGCGGCCGGCAGGCCGCCCTGGCTACGGTGGAGTACTCGGTTGCACTGAGGAACCCCGCGACGTAGCTGCGGTGGCGGTCAGCGCATCGGTGCCACCGTCCGCTCGTAGGCGCCGTCGGGCTGCAGCCGCCAGGCGTCGCCCTGGTCGAGCTCCGCGGCCAGCAGGCGATCGAGCTGCGCCCGCGCGGCCGCGTCGTAGACCGGCGTCACCAGCTCCACGCGCCGCCGCAGGTTGCGCGGCCGCCAGTCGGCCGAGCCGATGAAGTACGCGTCGTCGCCGCCGTTCGCGAAATGATAGACGCGGGCGTGCTCGAGGAATCGGCCCAGGATGCTCACCACGCGGATCCGCTCCGACAGGCCGGGGACGCCGGGGCGCAGCGTGCAGATGCCGCGCACGATCAGCGCGATGTCCACACCCGCCTGGGACGCCCGATACAGGGCCTGGATCACGGTGGAATCGGCGAGGCCGTTGAGCTTCGCGCGGATCACGGCGGGGCGCCCCGCCCGCGCGTGCGCCGCCTCGCGCTCGATCAGCGCAAGCAGCCGGTCCAGCAGGTCGGCCGGCGCGACCAGCAGGTGCTCGAGCCGCGGCTGGGGGGCGCGGGTCGACCCGGTCAGCTCGTTGAACAGCGCGTGCACGTCGGCGGTGATCCGGGGATCGGCGGTGAACAGCCCGACGTCCGTGTAGAGCTGCGCCGTCTCGGGGTTGTAGTTGCCGCTCCCGATGTGCGCGTAGCGCCGCGCGCGGCCGTCCGTCGAGCGCCGCACCACGAGCGCGAGCTTCGCGTGGGTCTTGAGGCTCACGAGACCGGTCACCACGTGGATGCCGTTGCGCTCGAGGCTCCGCGCCCACGCGATGTTGCGGGCCTCGTCGAAGCGCGCCTTCAGCTCCACGAGGACGGCGACGTCCTTGCCCGCCGCGGCCGCGCGCCGCAGCGCGTCGGCCATGGGCGACGGCCCGCCGGGGCGATACAGCGTCAGCTTGATCGCCTGGACCTGCGGGTCGTCGGCCGCCTCGACGATGAACCGCTCGACGCTGGCGGCGAACCCGTCGTGGGGGTGATGCACCAGCACGTCGCGTTCGTCGAGCTGCTCGGCGACCGAACGCTCCGGTGCGAACGGCGCGCGCGGCGTGAACGGCGGATAGTCGGAGAGCCGCGGCAGGGGCGGGAGCGTGCGCAGCCCGCCCAGGTCCACGGGGCGGGCCGCGGGGTAGACGTCCGCCGGCGTCAGCGCGCTGTCGCGCCCGCTCTCTTCGAACCGCAGCTCGCGCTGCAGTAGGTCCTGCAGCGCCCCCGGCGTGTCGGCCTCGATCTCGATCCGCACGACGGACTGCAGCTGGCGCTGCGCCAGCTCTTCTTCGATCGCCTGGAGGAAGTTGGCGGTGGACGCCTCGTCGAGCTGGAGGTCCCCGCCGCGTGTGAGCCGGAAGGCATGGGCCGAGGTCACGACCCGGCCGGGATAGAGCAGGTCGAGGTTGGCGCGCACCAGGTCCTCGACGGGGAGGAGCCGGTCCTGTCCCACGGCCAGGAACCGCGGCACGGACTCCGGGATCTCCACCAACGCGTAGTGCGGCGGGGCCGGCGCCGGCGTCCGGTCGCGCAGCGCCACGAGCAACGTGATGCGGCGATCGCCGACGACGGGGAAGGGGTGGCCCGGCGCGCGCGTCAGCGCCTTGGGATTGAGGAACGGCAGGACGTCGTCGGTGAAGCGGGTGCGCAGCGCGGCCTGCGCCGCGGCGTCCAGGTCGTCCCAGCGCGCGACGGCGAGGCCGTGCGCGCGCAGCAGCGCGTGGAACGCCTGGTACTGGCGCGCGATGAGCGGCCGCATCCGGACGGCGATCGCGTCCAGCGTTTCCTGCGGCCGCATCCCGCCTGCGGCGGCCGCGGCGCGGCGCCCGGCCGCGAGCTGCTTGAGCGCGGCCACCTGCGTCGCCAGGAACTGATCGACGTTCGTGGAAAAGATCGCGAGAAAGCGCAGCCGGGCCGCGGGCGGCGTGCGCGGGTCCTCGGCGAGCGCCAGCACCCGCGCATTGAACTCGAGCCCGGACAGCTCGGCGTTGAAGAACTGCTCGGGCGCGAGCCGCGCGGGATCCTGCGCCTCCTGGGGCAGCGCTGCCGCGCGCAGCTCGCTCAGGGTGACGCGGCTCGCGCGCGCGATCTCGGCGGCGGCCCCCTCGTCCGGAGGAGGGTCGCCGAACGTCGCGCCGCTCCACTCGGGGAGCAGCGGGGAACGGGCCGCGACCGTGAGCGCGGCGATGGTGCGGGGATCGCGCAGCAGCGGCGAGCCGACGCGCGCGATCAGCTCGGCGGGCGCGAACCACTGGAGCGCAACGCCGCCGTTGGTCGCGTGGCTGCGGCAGTGGCGCGCGATCCACACTTCCAGGGGCACGCGGTCCGGATCCGCTCCCGCGGACGGGGCCACGACGCCGAGCAGCCGCAACTGGCCTTCGCCGCTGCCCACGAGACGGCGCAGCACCGTGCGGCAGGCGGCCTCCCCGCTGCCCCGTTCCGTGGGCAGGCGCAGCTCCGTCCCCGCCCGGTACAGGCCAAGCCGGCCGTGCTCGACGGCGAGCAGCGCGACTTCCCGTTCCCCGCGCAAGGCGCGCGCGAGCGACTCGCCCTCGGCGGCGTCGAGGGCCCCGAGCGCGCGCTGCAAGGCATCGTCTCCGGCGCGCCGCATGGGCACGATCCGCTCGAGCGCCGCCGCAATGCGCCGCGCGGCGCCGCCGCTCCAGCGGCGGGGATGGATCGCGATCTCGTACAGCTCGGCCGCGCGCTCACCCCGCCGCACCGTGACGATATCGGCCACCAGGTCACACGCGGGCAGCGGCAGGAGGGGATATCGCACCGCGTGGCGCGTCCGCTCGACCTCCCGTTCCACCCAGGGCCCGAGCCGCGCGGGATCGGTCAGGGCGCGCAGCCGGTCCGCGGCGCGCGAGGGGCCGGCCAGGTCCGCCGCGGCATCCACGGCGCGGCGCGCGAGGGGTCCGTCCACCCGGAGACCGCCGGGCAGCCACACGGTCAGCCGGCGCGTCCCCTCGGCTGCGAACCGCAGGCGGCAGCGCGCGCCGCGGGTCTTGAGGTCGCGGTCCGGGGTGTCGAAGTACACGTCGCGGAAGCAGTGCGGCGCGGCCGGCGGCGTGACGCGCAGGGCGCCCGCGAGCCCGGGGAGGCTGGCCTGGATCTCTCGCAGCGCCGCCGCGTTGGGCGCTTCCCACCGCAGGGTCACTGCGGGGGCTGCCGGCAGCCGCGCAGGAACTCGCGCCTCACCCTGCCTTCGTCCTCGATGGCCCGGTAGAACCCGTCGAAGTAGTCCAGCAGCTCGCGCGCGTCATCCGGCTCGGGCCAGGGAACAGCGGACACGGCGGCGTACACGGCGTCCTTCCGGGCGCGGAACCGCTCGATTACGCGGAGCACCAGGCTGTCCGGCTGGCAGAAGCCGCGGTACAGGCGGTCGCGCACGGATCGGATCGGGAGCTGCGCGGGCGGCCTGGCGTACGACGCGCTCACCGCGCCGGAAAAGTCGAAGTCGTAGGGGATCGCGAGCAGCGCCCCGCCGCCGCGCGCGGTGTCCCGCAGGATCTCGATGTTGTGCCGCTTCCAGACGGACCAGTCGGTGTTGCCGATGAGGTACTGGAACATCGCCGCCGTGGTCATCTGCTCGGGCTGCATCAGCACGTCGTGGAGCACGTCGCTGTCCACCACCTCGGCGCCGAGCCGCCGCGCCAGCTCCTCGTCCGCTTCCAGCACGATGGCATAGCGCGTGACCGTGTCGGCCCGGGCGGTGTCGATGTACGTGACGCGCGCCAGCCGGGCGCGAAAGCTGCTGTCCGTGATGGCGTTGTAGGCGCGGTACACCGCGTACTCGCGCAGCAGATTGCGCTCCGACGAGCGGTCGCCGCGGCAGTGCGTGACGAGCTTGAGCTTGTCCTGTCCGGCGAACGGCGTGCCGCCGGCCCGGCTGCGGGGCACATCGAGGCGCAGCGGAGGGAAGGAGCACTGCTTGAGGCGGAAGATGCCGCGGGTCCGCAGCTCGACGTCCAGCGTATCGCCGGAGGCGAGGCGCAGGATCGCGTCGTGCTCGACCCGCTCGTCGCCACGGTCGCGCAGCAGGGTGCGCAGATCCGTCTCCAGGCTGAAGACGAGCGGCGTGTCCGCCTGGAACAGGGGCGCCTGGAAGGTCAGGACGGCTAAGAGCGTGAGCATCGGCCGGGGTCCTGGTCCCGAAACTACGGCGGGTGCGCAGGCCTCGCCACCGCTACTTTATGGTCGCATGGCTCTCTCGGGCGACGCGGCGCCACGCCGGTGGCGCTGGATTCCCACGACGATCCTGCTCGCGATCCTGCTGGGGCTGGGCGTCCTCACCCGCGGCTTCACGGCGTTGCCGGTCACCTACTACATGACGGGGCCGAGCATGGAGCCGGCGGTGGAGCAGGGCGCATGGTTTCTCGCGGGGGCGCCGCGGGCGACGATTGAGCGCGGCGCCCTGGTGCTGTTCGAGTACTGGATCGACGACACGTTGTATCACGTGTTGCGGCGGGCGGTCGGGGTGCCGGGCGATACGCTGCGGATGATCGCGGGGCGGCTCGCGGTCAACGGCGCTCCCGCGCCCTGGCCGGCCCGGGTGCTCGAGCCGCGCGCCGATCGCGTGCTCGATGGGCCGATCCCCGGGACGCTCTATCGGTGGGGGCCGGTGATCGTCGGCCCCGATTCCGTGTTTCTGCTCAGCGACACCCGCGACATGCTCGGCTGGCCGGATTCGCGCTTCCTCGGCGCCGTGCCGCGCGCCCGCATCGTGGCGCGCTACCGCTTCCGCATCTGTGGCTTACCTTAGCTGCCCATGACCGACCTGCTCACCCGCTGGAACGCCGCGATCAATTCGATCGTGTGGGGCCCGCCCATGCTCGTTCTGCTGATCGGCACGGGCGTCGTGCTGACCGTGATCACGGGTGCCGTGCAGTTTCGCCATCTGGGCACCGCCGTGCGCGAGGTGCTCGGCAAACTGCGCCAGCGCGGTGGCGGCGCCGGGAGCGTGACGCCGTTTCAGGCCGTCTCGACGGCGCTTGCCTCGACCGTCGGCGTCGGCAACATCGCCGGCGTCGCCACCGCGATCTTCATCGGCGGTCCGGGGGCGCTGTTCTGGCTGTGGGTCTCCGGCATCGTCGGTATGGCTACGAAGTACGCGGAGATCGTGATCGCGCTGCACTACCGCGAGCCCGACGCCGCCGGCATGATGCGCGGCGGCGCGATGTACACGCTCAAGAAAGGTCTCCGGTTGCCGTGGCTGGGCGCGGTCTTCGCGTTGCTGACGGCGCTCGCGGCCTTCGGGATCGGCAACATGGTGCAGGCGAACGCGGTGGCCGCGAGCCTGCGCGAGTCGTTCGGGCTCTCGCCCGCCGCCGTCGGCATCGCGCGCGTGGGGATCACCGCCGTCGTGATTCTCGGCGGCATCAAGCGCATCGCCGAGGTCACGCAGTACATGGTGCCGTTCATGGCGATGGTGTACCTGGCCGGCGGGCTGATCATCGTCCTGCTGCGGATCGGCGAGGTGCCGCGTGTCCTGGGCCTCGTGGTCGAGGGCGCGTTCTCGGGGACGGCGGCCGCGGGCGGCTTCGCCGGCAGCACGATCATGATGGCGATGCGCTACGGCATCGCGCGCGGCCTGTTCTCCAACGAGGCCGGGCTGGGGAGCGCGCCGATGGTGCACGCCGCGGCGCAGACCGACCATCCCGTGCGCCAGGGGATGTACGGGATCTTCGAGGTCTTCGTCGATACGATCCTGATCTGCACGATGACGGGTCTCGTCATTCTGGTGACCGGCGCGTGGGACGGCGGCGCCACGGGCGCGGCGCTGTCGGCGCGCGCATTCGAGACGGGACTTCCCGGCGGCTGGGGCGACCTCGTCGTCACCACGGGGCTCGTGCTGTTCGCCTACTCGACCATCATCGGCTGGAGTTACTACGGGGAGACCGGCGCGGTCTATCTGTTCGGCGCGAAGAGCGCGCTGCCCTACCGGCTACTCTGGCTGGTCTTCATTTATGTGGGCGCGACGACGTCCCTGAGTCTGGTCTGGGGGATCGCCGACACGCTCAATGGCCTGATGGCGATTCCCAACCTGATCGGCGTGCTGCTCTCGATCCCGCTGCTGCTGCGACTGCAGCGCGAGTTCTTCGGGCGGGTGGAAGGGGGGGAAGGTGGGGAAGGTGGGGAAGGTGGGAAGGTGGGAAGGTAGGGTAGCCCATGCGTTTTTTTGCGACGCGGCGCCACAATGTGATTGTTCGGTTAGACGGCGCGCGTGATACAGTCGTGGCATGATGCCGTACGAGACGCTGACAGCATGGCAATGCTGCCACGAGCTTTTCCTGGAGGTTTATCGGGTTACGGGGACCTTCCCGAAAAGCGAGCTCTATAGCCTCACTGCACAAATGCGGCGTGCGGCGTTTTCAGCGGCGGCGAACTTGGCCGAGGGTTCGGCGAAACGTGGAGCGCGGGAGTTCCGGCGTTACATCGACATAAGTCTGGGATCCCTCGCGGAACTCTCTTATGCGATCCGAGCAGCCAAGGATCTCAAGTTGGCGAAACCCGAAGGTATTGAACGGATCGACGAGCTGCGCCGGCAGGCAGGACGGGTGACCTGGGGGCTGTATCGTCGAATCTGCGCGAGGTTGGGTCAGCGAGTTTAACTGCCATCGGAACCTTCTCACCTTCCCACCTTCCCACGTTCCCCCTGCTGCCGGCGCAGGTCCGCCAGCAACTGGTCGCGCAGCGCGCCGGTCGCGCGCCCGCGGATGTTGAGCAGCCCCCCGGAGGGGAGGTTGTCGAAGCGGTAGCGGCGCAGCACGAGGAGATAGCTGCCGCCCGCCGGCCGGGTGATCACGCCGGTGAGCTCGACGGCCGCCTCGAAGTAGTGGTTCGCGTAGATCTGCTTCGCCGCGACGACCGTCATGTCCGGCCACTCGGGAGGCGTGTAGACGACCTGGTGCGTGACGCTGAGGATGGGCCGGAGCCGCGGCAACACGTCTTCCGACCAAAAGATCACCTCGCTCACGCCCGTCAACGTGTCGTGCGGATACGTCGTGAGATAGTCCCGCAGTGACGGCACGCTCTGGTAGATGTACGGTGATTCGGCGAGCAGCTCCGCGAACGCATCGCTCGAGCGGACGTTGGCCGTGCGGCGGTCATCGTAGATCGCCATCGCCGAGTCGCCGCGCCCCCGATAATCGGTGACGTACTCGACCAGCCGCCGGCGCGCGTAGGCGTTCATCTGCTCCTGGAGCTCGTGCCGCGGCGCCGACCAGTTCATTTCGGCCTGGATGCGGCGAATGTCGGTCGCCGGCAGCTTCACGACGCAGTCTCCCGGCCGGCAATCCTCCATGTCCTTGACGTCGCGCTCCGCGATCACGACGTCCTGCACGTCGGCGGCGGTCGCGGGCGTGCCGAAGATGCCGAAGCGGGTGCGATTGGGCGCGCGCAGCGCCTGCCGAAAGTTTCGGGCTCGGCGCGTGAAGTCGTCGCGCGAGACGTCGCTCGCCACCATGCCGAAGATCGCGATGTCGCGGCGCTGGCTCCCCGTTTCCAGGACTCTCACGACGGACTCCCCGCGCAGCGCGTCCTCGAGCTGCCCGCCCTCGAGGCCGATGGAGTGTTGCAGAAACCGCACCAGCGCTGGCGGAGCCTGCGCCGCGGTCGGCCGCGCGGGGAGCAGCGCGACGAGCGCGGCGATGACGCAGCGCGCGGTGGCGTGCCGGCGGTCAGGTGGCGACACGATTGCGTCCTCCTTCTTTGGCGCGGTACAGCGCCTTGTCGGCCGCTTGCACGACCTGGTCGGGCGTGCTGTGGCGGTGGTCGCGCTCGGCGACGCCGATGCTCACGGTGATCGTGATCTGCTCCCGCGTCTTGCGTCCCTTTGGCGTCGCGGGGCGCCTGCGCGGGCGGAAGCGGCGGCGCATCGTAAAGCGGCTGGTTTCGACGGTCTCGCGCAAGTCCTCGAGGTGGGGCAGGCACTCCTCGACGCTCCTGCCGGGATACACGAGGGCGAATTCCTCGCCGCCATAGCGATAGGCGGTCCCGCCGCCGCCCCCATGCGCCAGCCGGGCCGCGACGAGCCGCAGGACATGATCGCCCGCGTCGTGGCCGTAGCGATCGTTGAAGCGCTTGAAGTGGTCCACATCGATCATGGCGACACTGAACTGGCCCGAGAGCCGGGGCAGCGCTTCGTTCAGGGCGCGCCGCCCGGGCAGCTCCGTCAGGCCGTCGCGGTAGGCCATGAGGTAGGACGCCTCGATCACCGCGACGACGAGGACCAGGCCGGCCGTCGCGAGCCAGATCACCCGGCTGGAGTCCTCGCCTCGCCACGACAGGCCCACGGCCAGCGCGGCCAGCGCGTACACGTAGCCGCGCACCGGCGACTGCGGCTCGCCCAGCCAGGCGATCACGAGCAGCACCTCGATCGCCAGGAACGCGATCAGCGCGGGCTGGGCGAGCGGCGTCCACGCCGTCCAGCTCCCCGGCACGAGGCGGATCGTGACGAAGTGCAGCGTCTGGTCGGGAAACGACTGGGCCAGGAACAGCACCGCCACGCCCTGCACCCCGAGCACGATCCAGCGCAGCAGGCCGGCCGCCGTGAGCGTCCTGCGCTCGGGGAGGAGGGCGACGAGGGCCAGATTGATGGGCAGCAGGAAGGTGGTGGCGTGGTAGATGGTCCGTTCGCGCGCCGAGCCGCCGGGATCGCCGAACGTGGCGCTGACGTACTCCGCGAGTGCGAGCAGGGCGATGGCGAAGACCAGCCGGGAGCGGTTGAAGCGCCAGCCGAGCAGCACCGCGGCCGCGAGCACGGTGAAGGGGTAGACGGAGGCGAGTCCCGCCGTGGCGCCACGCACCGCCGGGAGGGTGACGAGCAGCGCGGCCGCGAGGAGCAGCAGGCTTTCGGGAACGAGTCGGGAGAGAATGCGTTTCACGGGGCAGTAAGGGAACGCGGCGCGCGCGGCTGGTCAACACGGGACGGCGGCGTCGCCGGGTTGACCGGGCGGGCGTGCTCTGGCGATATTGACCGCCCCTGGCGGTATCGTCTAGGGGACTAGGACGGAGCCCTCTCAAGGCTCAAACACGGGTTCGAATCCCGTTACCGCTATTGTGCCCCTGCCCCCATCGTCTAACGGCTAGGACACCACTCTTTCAAGGTGGGAACAGGGGTTCGATTCCCCTTGGGGGCATCGAAGACGACGCGCCGATAGCTCAACTGGCAGAGCAAGCGGCTCTTAACCGCTAGGTTCTCGGTTCGATTCCGAGTCGGCGCATTCCGCCCATCGATTCACGCCTGCTGCGGTTGCCGTTCCATCGTGGGGGGCTCCGTCACCGCGCGGCTAATCCCCCAGCGCTTGACGCGCGACATCAGCGTGGACGCCTTGATGCCCAGCAGGACGGCCGCCCCGTCGGACCCCGCGATCTTCCAACCCGTCTGGCGCAACGCCGCCTCGGTATTCTGGCGCATCAGATCCTGCAGCACCTGGTCGGGCAGCACGCGGTCGGTGAACAGTTCGGGTTTGACCGGCGGCCGGGCTTCCGCGCTTTGCTCGAGCGCGAGCTCGACCTGGAGCTCCTCCCCCTTCGTTAGCATCAGCGCGCGCTCGAGCACGTTGAACAGCTCGCGCACGTTGCCCGGCCAGTCGTGCGCCAGCAGCCGATCGCGCGCGCGGGCGGTCAAGAGCCGGCCGGCGCCGGGGCCACGGCGCTGCGTCAGGAAATGTTGCGCGAGCCAGGGGATGTCCTGGCGCCGGGCGCAGAGCGGCGGGACGTGGATGCGCACCACCGACAGGCGATAGTAGAGATCGGCGCGCAGTCGCCCCGACCGCAGCTCGTGGGTGACCTCGCGATTGGTCGACGCGATGACCCGCACGTCGACGGGGCGCTCCACATCTTCCCCCACACGCCGGACCGTGCCCCGGTCCAGGGCGCGCAGCAACTTGGCCTGGAGCGGCGTGGGCATCTCGGTCACCTCGTCGAGGAACAGCGTGCCGCCCTGCGCGGCGCGGAAGTGACCGCTGCGCTCGCGCAGCGCGCCGGTAAAGGCGCCGGAGGCGTGTCCGAAGAACTCGCTCTCGAACAGCTCGGCGGGCACGGCGGCGCAATTCACGCCGACCAGCGGCTGATCGCGCCGCGCGCTCTCACGATGGATCGCACGCGCGACCAGCTCCTTGCCGCTCCCCGACTCCCCCGTGATCAGGACCGGCACGTCGGTGCTGGCGGCCATCACGATCATCTCGCGAAGCCATGCCACGGCGGGGCTGGGACCGACCAGAGCGCCCAACAAGAGGCCATCAGGCACGGCGTATTCCCCCAGGAGGCCAGTATGGGAACGACGCGAGTACCGCTGGGAACTTACCGGGGGGGGACGTCCAGGGCCAGTAAATGACCACCCACCCGGTGACGTACATCACGCACCTTCGCGAATGTCGCGCAAATGCGGCCGCGCGGCCTCCCCCGATGGATCTAATCATCTTGATCGTTAAGCCGAATTTCCCCCTCCAACGCGTGACTTCGCGATCCGCCAACGCGGTCGCGCGCGGGGCTCACTTCTTGCGCCGTTCCCAGGGCGATGCTAGTCCGACTCCGCGCGCCGGTGGATGCGGGGGATCATGCGCTCGGCCCTTCCGGCGCCCCCGTCACGCTCGTCATGTACGGCGACTACGAATGCCCCTGGTCCTGCCGGGCGCATCCCGTCGTCGAGGCGGCGCGGGCCGCCTTGAAGGGCCGGGTGCGGGTGGTGTACCGGAGCTTCCCCCTGACCCGCCTGCACCCGCACGCCCAACAGGCCGCGGAAGTAGCCGAGGCGGCGGGGGACCGCGGCCGCTTTTGGCCGATGCACGACCTGTTGTTCCGCCATCCGGACGCCCTCAGAGACTCGGACCTCGTGCGCTACGCCGTGAGCCTCGGCCTCGATCCCGAGTGGGTCGCCATGGCGCTGCGGGTCCACCTGTACGCGGGCAGGGTCCAGCGGCACTTTCTGGGCGGCGTGGAGAGCGGCGTGACCGGTACGCCGTCCTTCTTCATCAACGAGAGTCGCTACGATGGCGTGTGCGACGTCCCGTCGCTCGTCGTGGCGTTACAGGGCGCCTGGTACGAGGGCCGCCGCGCGTCCGCCTTGTGCGGCGGGGCGGACCTGCGGCTCGTCGATCGGCGCCGCACGCCGATGCATCGGTCGCGCACCGCCGGCCGGCGGACGGGCCTGTCCGCGGTAGCGGGAGGTGGCCAGGGTCAGTAGGTTCTCGGGCCAGTCCCCCAATGTCCCGAGGAGTCCGCATCAGCCGCAGGCGGCGCTGGGCGCTCGGTGCGGGCGCGGTGGTCCTGACATGGGCCGTCTTCCTGCTGGTCACGTGCCCCTCGAACGACCGCGACTGGACGCCCAACGAGCGCGTGCTGCCGTTCGCCGAATTCGCGGGCGACAGCGTGCGCATCCACAACATCCGCGACACGCGCTACCGCAGCGCCACCGACTACACCCCCGCCTACTACGACCGCGCCTTCGATCTGCGCGACCTCGAATCGCTGTGGTTCGTCGTCGCGCCGTTCTCCCGGTGGCGCGGCGTGGCGCACACGTTTCTGAGCTTCGGCTTCCGCGGTCCCGACGGGCCCCGGTATGTGGCGATCTCGGTGGAGGCGCGGAAAGAGCGGGGCGAGACGTACCACTTTCTCAAGGGTCTGTTTCGCTGGTACGAGCTGATCTACGTGGTGGCCGACGAGCGCGACGTGATCCGCCTGCGGACCGACCATTTTGGCGAGGACGTCTACCTCTTTCCGATGCGGGCCACGCCGGCGCGCCTGCGCCAACTGTTTACCGCCATGCTGGCGCGCGCGAACCGGCTGCGGGAGCGGCCGGAGTTCTACAACACGCTCACCCAGAACTGCACCAACACCATCGCGCACCACGTAAACAGCCTGGTGCCCGGCCGCGTGCCGTTCAGCCTCAACGTGGTGTTTCCAGGGTATGCCGATCGCCTGGCCTACGATCTGGGCCTGATCGCAACGGAGCTCCCCTACGACTCGATCCGGCCGCGGTTCCGCATTACCGAGCGGGCGCGGGCCGCCGGCGACGCTCCCGATTTCTCGCGGCGGATCCGGCGGGAGGCTACTGACGCGTCGCCACCGCCGCGATTGCGTTGATCAGATCCCCCAGATCGTACGGCTTGGTCACCGACGGCTGTCCGCAGGACTCCAGGAACGCCCGGGTCTCGCCGCGCGCCTGATCGCCCGTCACGAAGACGAAGCGTTTGGCCAGCTCGGGATGCCGGATCTCGAGCTGCTCGTACATGGCGCGGCCGCCCAGCCGCGGCATCTGGAGATCGGTCACGATGGCGTCGAACGCGACGCCGCCGCCCCGGTCGGCGCCGCCGAGCCGCTCCATCGCCTCGAGCCCGTTCTCGACCGCGACCACTTCGTGCCCTTCGCGCTGCAGCAGCAGCACCATGGCCTGGCGGTTCACGGCGTCGTCGTCCACGACGAGAAGCCGGAGGTGGGGCAGCGGGACCGGTTCCGCCGCGGGCGGCGCCTGGGTGCCGAGCAGACTCCGCGGCAGGGTCACCACGACTTCGGCGCCGGTCGTGCCGCCGCGCGAGCGCAGCCGCAGCGAGCCGCCCGCGGACTGCGCCAGCGCGCGCGCCAGCGCAAACTCCACTTCGCCGCCGCCCCCGCTCTGCGTGAACCGGAACGGGGAGACGAGCCGCTGCTCCGCCTCCACCGCCAGCGGCGTGCCCGAATCCCAGAACGACACCACGACGGAGGGGCCCGTGGGAATCGCCTCGACGCGCAGCTCGCGCGGCGGCGCCGCCTCCCGCAGGCGGCGCAGGCAAAAGTCGAGCAGTTTGGACAACATCTCGCTGAGCTGGGTCATCGCGCAGGCCACGAGCGGCAGATCCGCGGGCACGGACCGGATGAGCTTGACGGTCAGCTCGCGAAAAATCCCCTCGCGCTCGGCCAACAGGCCGTTGATCACCACGGCGGCGTCGCAGGGCTCGGCCGCGCCGACCGGGTGCTCGGCGAGCTCGAGGAAATGACTGGTGATTTCCGCCGCGCGGCGCACCTCGCCGTGCAACAGGACCAGCGCGCGGGCCCGCTCCGGATCGAGCGGGCTGCCGTGGAGCAGGTCGGCGAGCGCGCCGATGCCGGACAGCCGGTTGTTGAGGGCATTGAGCACGTTGGCCGCGCCCTCGTTCAGCACGACGTGCTTGACCTCCGGCGCCACGCCGCGAACGCGGCGTCCGGGGGCGGGGGTGGGGGTGGGAGCGGGCGGCGGCAGCGGGGGCGGTCGGCGGTGGCGGCCCAACACGAAGCCGAGCAGGGCGCCGAGTCCCGCGCCGAACCCGAACGCCACCCAGAGTTCCATGCCCCCAAAGGTACGTCTCCGCTTGATTCACGCGAGCCGCAGGCCTAAGTTTTCCCCGCTCGCCCTGGTGGTGGAACTGGTAGACACACTGTCTTGAGGGGGCAGCGCCGCAAGGCATCCCGGTTCGAATCCGGGCCAGGGCATCCCACCTGACCATTTCCGTCATGGGTATGACGTCCATGACCGTGTCCCTGCATCGATGAACGCGCTGACGATCATCCCGGGCCAGCCCGGCTCTGCTCAACTCGAGGAGGTCGCGGAGCCCGCCGCGGCGGGCGGCGCCGTACTGCTCGACATCGTGGCGGTCGGCATCTGTGGGACCGATCGCGACATTGTGCGAGGCGACTACGGCACCGCGCCGCCGGGTGAGCAGCGGCTGATCCTGGGTCACGAGGCGCTCGGCCGCGTGCGGGCCGCGCCGCGCGACTCCGGTTTCGCGCCGCAGGATCTGGTGGTGCCGATCGTGCGCCATCCCGATCCGGTGCCGTGTGCAAACTGCGCGGCCGGCGAATGGGACATGTGCAGCAACGGGCGCTACACCGAGCACGGCATCAAGGGCCTGCATGGGTTCGCGGTGGAGCGGTGCCGCGTGGCGCCCGGCCATCTGGTCAAGGTCGATCCGCGACTCGGCGAGACGGCGGTCCTGCTCGAGCCGGCCAGCATCGTGGCCAAGGCCTGGGACCACATCGAGCGCATCGGGCGGCGCGCGCGCTGGGTGCCGCGCACGGTGCTGGTCACGGGGGCGGGACCGGTGGGGCTGCTCGCCGG
>JBOHSP010000251.1:0-2730 GCA_050733275.1 Gemmatimonadales bacterium | reverse complement strand
TCCTGCTCGAGCCGGCCAGCATCGTGGCCAAGGCCTGGGACCACATCGAGCGCATCGGGCGGCGCGCGCGCTGGGTGCCGCGCACGGTGCTGGTCACGGGGGCGGGACCGGTGGGGCTGCTCGCCGGTCTGCTCGCCGCGCAGCGCGGTCTCGCGGTGACGCTGCTGGATCTGCATCGCGACGGTCCCAAGCCCGACCTCGCGCGCGCCCTGGGGGCGGAATACCGCACGGACGCCGCCGCCGCCGCGGCGGCACAGGCTGACATCGTGATCGAGTGTACCGGGGCGCCCCAGGTGATCCTCGACGTGATCGGCGCGGTACCGCCGAACGGCATCGTGTGCCTCACAGGCCTCTCCTCGTCGCGCCGCGGGGTCCTCGTGGACCTGGCGCGCCTCAACCAGTCGCTCGTGCTCGAGAACAACGTCGTGTTCGGCTCGGTCAACGCGAATCGCGCGCACTACGAGCAAGCGGGGAACGCGCTCGCCGCCGCCGATACCCGCTGGCTCGGGGGGCTGCTCAGCCGGCGGGTACCGCTGGACCGCTGGGCGGAAGCTCTGGAGCCGCGGCCCGACGATGTGAAGGTCACGATAGCCCCCTGACGTACAGCGACGACGGCCGTCATCGCGCCGGGCCGGCGCGTGCGATGGCGAGGGCGGAGCGGATCAGCGCGAGGTGCGTGTAGCCCTGAGGATAATTGCCGAGCAGTTGACCGCTCACCGGCTCGATTTCCTCGGCCAGCAGCCCGAGGTCGCTGGCATAGCCGGTGAGCCGCTCGAACAGCGCGCGGGCTTCGTCCACCCGTCCCTGGAGGGCGAGATTGTCGACGAGCCAGAACGTGCAGATGGCGAACGTGCTTTCGCCGCCCGGCAGGCCGTCGTCGCTCAGGTAGCGATACACCAGGCCATGCACCGTCAGCCGCTCCTGGATGCGGTCGACCGTGGAGCGGACGCGCTCGTCGGTGGCGGGGAGAAAGCCGACGAGCGGCATCAACAGCGCGCTGGCATCGAGCCGCGGCGAGCCCAGTGCCTGCGTGAACGCGCCCACGCCGGGGTCGTAGCCGTCCTGCAGGATGGTGTGGCGGATCGTCTCGGCTTCGGCGCGCCAGCGGTCGACGTCGCCGTCGAGTCCGGCGGTTCGCGCGAACCGTGTCGCGCGATCGAGCGCCACCCAGCACAGCAGCTTCGAGGATAGATACTGCTGCGGCGGTCCGCGGGTCTCCCAGATGCCCTGGTCCGGCTCACGCCAGTTCGTCGCGGCCTGCTCGGCGAGGTGGCGGAGCACGTGCCACAACCCCTCGCCGACGGGGCGGAGGTACGCGAGGCCCAGCAGGGCGGCGTCGAGCACGTACCCGTAGGTGTCGAGCTGCCGCTGGCCGGCCGCCGCATTGCCGATCCGCACCGGCCGTGACCCACGGTAGCCGGAGAGGTGCGACAGCTCGCGTTCCGGCAGCTCGGGCGACCCGTCCAGCCGATACATGATCTGGACGTTCTCGCATTCGGCGAAGCACAGCTCGTCGAGCCAGTCGAAGAAGTCGAGCGCGGCGGCGCGATAGCCGAGCGCCATCAGGGCGGACAGCACCAGCGCCGAATCGCGCAGCCAGCAAAAGCGGTAGTCCCAGTTGCGCACGCCCCCGATCTCCTCGGGGAGGGACGTGGTGGGCGCCGCGACCAGGCCGCCGGTCGGCCCAAAGGTGAGCAGCTTCAGCACGCGCGCGCTGCGCCGCACGAGCGGCCCGTAGGGCCCGCGGTAGGTGCACAGCGCTTCCCACTCGTTCCAGCGGCGCCGGGTCTCCTCCAGCAGCGCGGCCGCATCGGCCGCCGGCGCGACGCCGGCCGCGTCGTCGCCGTACGCGAGGTCCACGGTGATGCGGGTGCCCGCCTCCACGTCGAGCCGGGCATGGATCGTATCGCCCCGCACGGTGAGCGTCGGCGTCGGGCGCAGGCGCAGCTCGAGTACGGCCCCGTCCGCTTCCGCCCGCGCGCCGCCCTGGGTGAGCGACAGCCGGGCCGGCGCGCGGGCGAAATCGAACGTGGGGCGGAACGCGAGGTCGAGCGCCACCTGCCCGCCGAGTCCTTCGACGATGCGGACGACGCGGTGGTAGATGTGACTGTCCTTCTCGAGCCGGCTCTGCACGAGCCGCGGCGCCGGCATGAAGTCCGTGAGCCGCACGCGGCCGCCGTCCGTTTCAAAGTCGGTTTCGAGCACCGCGGTGTCTGGTGTATACCGCCGGCGCGCGTGGCCCTTGCCGCTCGGGCCGATGCGGAAGTACCCGCCGCGGGTGGCGTCGAGGATGCGGCAGAACACGGCGCCGCTGTCGAAGTGCGGCAGGCAACACCAATCGATCGATCCGTCGGAGCCGACGAGCGCCGCCGAGTGCGTGTTGCCGATGAGGGCATAATCGGCGATCAGCCGGTCCGGCACGCGCTCTTACCCCTCAGCGCCAAAGGCGATGGTGGTCATGAGCGCGTTCTCGGCCTGGCGCGAATCGAGCCGCGTGTGCTGGACGACGACGGGCACGCTCGACGTGATCACGCTGGCGTAGTCCGTGTCGCGCGGCAGCGGCGCCGGATGCGACAGGTCGTTGAAGCGCACGTGCCGCGTGCGGCGCGCCGGCACGGTGACCTCGTACGGCCCCAGCGGCTCGCGGTCGGCGAAGTAGACCGTGATCCGGACGGCGGCGTCCCGATCGCCGGCGTTGAGAATGCACACCGTCTCATGACTCGTCATCGC
>JBOHSP010000250.1:0-3891 GCA_050733275.1 Gemmatimonadales bacterium | reverse complement strand
GGCTCGCTGCGCTACGTCCGCTGGCGGCTGAACGTGGATAGCGATCCCGCACGCCGGGCCGCGCTGCTCGACAGCGCGGAAGCGGACTTAAAGGAAGCGGTGCGCGCGGATCCCAGCCTCGCAGCCGCTCACGCGGTGCTGAGCTCGCTGCTCTACCAGCGCAAGGATGTCG
Organism: Gemmatimonadales bacterium; assembly: GCA_050733275.1. Taxonomy (GTDB): domain Bacteria; phylum Gemmatimonadota; class Gemmatimonadetes; order Gemmatimonadales; family GWC2-71-9; genus 20CM-2-65-7. Next base: position 3,719 of record JBOHSP010000250.1, on the reverse strand, counting down.
TGTCGGCCGTCCTCGCCGCCCGCGCAGCCTATCAGGCCGACGCCTACTTGCGCGACGCGGAGTTCATCCTCGATCGCCTCGTCTACGGCGCGTACGATCTGGCGCAGTTCAGTGAGTCCCGACGGTGGTGTGACGAAGGCGGCCGCCGCTTCCCCCAGAGCTGGCGCTTCGCGGAATGCCGGCTGTGGCTGCTGACTGATCCGCGTGCCGAGCAGGACATCGAGCTCGCCTGGCGCTTGTTGCACCGCGCCGACAGCCTGACCCCGGCGCCGCAGCTGCCGTATCGCACGCGGATGCGGCAGATCATCGTCGCAAGCGTGATTGGACGGGCGGGCTTGCGGGACAGCGCCGAGCACGTGTTGGCGGCGGCGCGCACCAGCGATAGTCGCATTGACCCCACACAAGATTTGCTCGGCTACGAGGCGCTGGCGCGGACGCTCATGGGCGACCAGGACGGCGCCATCGCGCTGCTCAAGCGCTACGTGGCCACCCATCCGGAGCACTCGTTCCGTCGCAACGGCATGCTACACTGGTGGTGGCAGGATCTCGAGCGGCATCCCGACTTCGCCGCGGTTCTCGCCACCCAGCGCTGACCGCGTCACGAACTCCCATGTGTTGCATGCCTGCAACAGTGAGTTCCCCCTGTTGCAGACAGGCAACACTTGATTGTGATGCTGCTCACCAGGGAAGCTGGTCGCAAGCACGACCCGAACCGCAGATTCTGGCCTCCAGTTTGCGGGCCAAAGGGATGCTCCCATGATGCACGTCGCCCGAGTCTCGCTCAGTATCGCCGCGGTCGCCCTGGTCGCCTGCCAGGGTGATCGCGCTGTTCAGCCTTCCGGGCCGACAGTCGTGATCAGCGACGCGGTGAACAGCTCGGGCAACCAGGCGTTCTTCTTCGAGCCGCCGTTGGTGCCGAATGCGAGCGCCAACTATCACGCCGGCGAGTTCAACGAGAACGCGTCACCGGTCGTGCGGATCTGCGAAGGCAGCGACGTGTGCACGGCGGTGATCGCCACGTTCACGATGACGAGCGGACCGGGCTCGGAAACCGTGCGCCTGGAGCTCAGCGACGAGCATTACATCGTCAACTGGCATACCGACCAGTTCGCGCTCGACCCGGCGAAGGACTACCGCATCACCGTGCTCCTCGGGACGACGGTACTCGGCTTCGCCGACGTCGAGCCGACCAGCAGTCCAGGCCAGTTCAAGAACGTCACCACGCACGAAACCGTCCCGCTCGTGGACGGGCGCACGCTGCCGATCAAATTCCGGATCGAGGACTCCGCGTTGTGTGGCGGCTCGGCCACAGTGGCGTGCAACTCCACGACCATCGATCTGGCGGCGGGCGGGTTCGTGGTGCTCGAGGCGACGGGGGATCGCGTGGATATCCCGCCGCAGACGAGCAATACCGGAACGATCACCGTCACGCTGCAGCTCTGCGACGGGCTGGATGTCGACCTGCCGCTGTTCGGCAACTGCCTCTCGGTCACCGCCGATCCGCCGCTCGATCAAGTGCTCACCACCACGCCGCCGGTCCTCAACCCACGGGCGATCGTCTCGATGTGCAGCGTCGAGACCAGTGGCGCGATCCTGCCGGCTCCGCCGCAATATGATCTCCTCACGCTGTACCGGCAGGACGACGCCGATCTCTTCGCGTTGGCGCACGCGGATGACGGCTGCGGCACGAGCCAGTCGCTCCGCCCGGGCGGCCTGTTCCAGCAGTTCGCGCGAGGCGTGATCGAGTTGTTTACGCCGCGGGCGCTGCACGCTTCCACGGCCGTCCTCGACGTTGGTCAAGGCGGAGAAACGGAAACCTTCAGCGACTTCCAGTTCGTGCTCCCGGCGCAGCTCAACGTGCTGAACGGCATCGATCTGGGGACGCGGGCGCCGGGCGACGTCTTGAGTGCCACGGTCACCGTCCTCGACGAACTCGGGGCGCCGGTGCCGAACGCGACCGTGCGGTTCACGCATGTCCCGCCGTCCGGCGCCACCGGTGGCGGCGTGACCGGCCCGTCCACGCAGTGCGCCCCCGATGCGTCGGGCGTGCTCGTCTGTCGCAGCGATGGGAACGGGGCAATTCCCGTCCAGTGGACGCTCAGCGGAATGTCCGGGACCAATCAGCTTTCCGCCCGCAGCGTCGGGGCGGGCCTGCATGCCTCGCTTGGTGGCAGCGGACCGTTCGACAGCTGTGGGCCTCAAATGATCAGCAGCGAGCACGCGCACTGCACCGGCACCGCGACGGTCCCGGTTGATCGCAACGCGGGGCTCGTGACGTTCACGGCGACCGGAGGCCAGGCCGACCTCGCGGTCGCCAGCGTCGTGCTCTTGCCGCAATCGGCCACGTTCGCCGACCGGGTCACCTGGGACGTGACGATCGTGAACAGCGGCACGCTGCCCTCGCCCGCCACCACCCTTGCCGTGGACGGCCCGTCCGGGCTCACGGGCGACGCGGGGACGGCGACGCTCGACGTGCCCGCCCTCGCTCCCGGCGCCGTGGCCACCGTCCGCGCCCTGCTGGGGCCGCGGGTGCCGGGCACGGCCAGCGTCACGGCAACGGCCGATCCCACCAATACGGCCGCGGAGTCGAACGAAGCCAACAATCAGGTGACGTCCAGTCCGTTCACGGTAGACCCGATGCTCACGTTCGAGAAGCTGGGCGACGGGGCGCCGGTCGGCGATCTGCCGGTCCAGATCACCGGCGCGTATGCGGGCCAGCGCGTGGCGTTCGCCTATCGCAGCGGCCTGACGGCGAGCGGGGCATGCCTGTTCCGGTCGAACGCCAATGATCCGCCGGGTGCACCGGCCAATCACAGCGTGAGCGGGGTGGGGGCGGGATGCGGGCTCGGCTCCGGCGTGCTGACGATCACTGTGAGCGGCGCGCCAACGACCGTGACGTTCCGTCTCCGCAGCAACGCCACGTATATACCGCCCGTCGCGGCGGTCGGGCCGATGGGCCTGCCGGTCACGGTGCTGCGGTCCGCTGGGACGACGTACACCGTCAACGACGGCACGCTGCTCGGCACCCTCTTCCGCGAAGAAACCGTGACGATCACCAATACGGGCGGCATTGCCTCCATTACAGTCGGGATGATCGGGTTCACCGTGCTCGTGGACAATCTCGCTCTGACGCTCAGCCCGTAACATTTGCGAATCGCCATCAACCAGGGCGGCTCTCCCGGAGCCGCCCTGGTTGTTTTTCACCGCGGATATGGCCGTAGCGGATCACCGGCCGTACGTTATCCGCGTGACCCAGCCCCCGGACTTCGTCGACCCCCGAGCCGGCCTCCACGCCTCCCTCGCGGACCGGTACGTCATCGACCGCGAGCTGGGACACGGCGGCATGGCGGTGGTGTACCTGGCGCGCGACCTGCGGCATGAGCGCTTCGTCGCGCTGAAAACCCTCAAGCCCGAGATCGCGATGGCCGTGGGCCGCGAGCGCTTCCTCCGGGAGATCCGGCTCGCAGCCCGGCTGCAGCATCCCAACATCCTCCCGGTGTACGATTCCGGCGAAGCGGCCGGCGTGCTGTACTACGTGATGCCCTTCGTCGAGGGCGAATCGCTGCGCGACCGGCTGGAGCGCGAGGCGCAGCTGCCGCTCGAGGACGCGCTGCAGATCGCCGGCGAAGTGGCGGGCGCGCTCCACTACGCGCACAGCCACGACGTGGTGCACCGCGACATCAAGCCCGAGAACATCTTGTTCGAGGCGGGGCAGGCCG
>JBOHSP010000249.1:0-5897 GCA_050733275.1 Gemmatimonadales bacterium | reverse complement strand
CGCCGACCTCGTGCCGCGCCTGCCCACCGGGCGCGGCGCCGCCGTGCTGATCGTGCAGCACATGCCGCCCAAGTTCACGCGCAGTCTCGCCGAGCGGCTCGACTCGATCAGCGCGCTGCGCGTCGTGGAGGCCGCCGACGGCGCGCCGCTCGTCGCCGATACGGCATACGTGGCCCCGGGGGATTATCATATGCGAGTGCGCGCCACACCCGACGGTCCCGTGCTCGCCCTCGATCAGTCGCCGCCCGTGTGGGGCGTGCGTCCCGCCGCCGATCCGCTGTTCCGCTCGCTCGCCGACGTCTACGGGCCACGCAGCGTGGGCGTCGTGTTGACGGGCATGGGCCGCGACGGCGCCGCAGGGCTGCGCGCCATGCACGAGCGCGGCGCCGCCGGCCTGGCCCAGGACCGCGACACGGCCGTGATCCCGGGGATGCCGCTCGCGGCGGTGCAGAGCGGCGGCGTGGATGCCGTGCTGCCGCTCGGCCAGATCGCCGACCGTATCGCCGCCGAGCTGCTGCGGCGCGGGAGCGGGGGGCGATGAAGGGCTACCTGCTGGTGCGCGTGGACGGCAAGGCCTATGGGCTGCCGGTCAACCGCGTGCTGGAGGTGAGCGACCCCGGCGATGTGCGCGACGTGCCGCGGGCGCTGCCGGCGGTGCGCGGCCTCACGGCGCTCCGCGGCCGGCTGGTGCCACTCATTCATCTCGGGGCGCTGCTCGAGGGCCGCGCGGCGCCCGCCGGCGCGGCGGCGACGCCCGGCGGCGCGGTGGTCCTGGTGCAGGTGGGCACGCCGGCCCGGGCGGTCGCGTTCGAGGTCGATGACGCCGACGCCGTCGTGCGCGAGCAGCCGCTGCCCGTGCCGGGCGGCCAGTCGCTGCCGTGGGCGGCGGGCGTGGCCGAACAGGACGGCGCGCTCGTGCCGATCCTCGATCTCGACGCCCTGGGAGACCGGATCCCGTGACCGACGGCGACGAAGTCCAACTGGTGGCGTTCAAGATCGGTGGCCAAGAGTTCGCCTTCAACATTTTCCAGGTCGAGCGGATCCTGCGCTACGAACCGCCCGCGCCGCTGCCCAAGGCGCCGGACTTTCTCGAGGGGGTGCTGTCCTATCAGGGCGGCGCCGTGCCGCTCGTGGACCTGCGCAAGCGGCTCGGGACCCCGGCGCCGCTGCGCGAGGACACTCGCACCGTGATTCTGGAGTTCGACGGCGGCAAGATCGGTGTGGTGGTGGATACCGTCACCGAGGTGCTGCAGGTGGCGGCGTCGAACGTGACCGCCCCGCCCGGGATCGTGAAGGGTCTCGCCGCCGAGTACATTGCGGGTCTGGTGGTCCGCAACGGACGCACGATCATCGTGTTGAACACGAACACGCTCCTGACGTCGACGGAGAAGCTGGCGCTGCAGACCGTGGCGCCGGGCCCGGAGGGAGCACCGGCATGACCTCCGCCGTCACCGAGCTGCGGCGCGAGTACGACGCGATCGCGCGCCAACTCGACGGCGCGCCGGGCGCCGCCGAGCGCGAAGCGGCCAAGCGCGAGATCATCGCGTTCTTCAAGAAGGTGGACGTCCTGCTGGGCGAGCTGGGGCAGCTCAAGGAAGACATCCGCCAGCTCGTGGATCGCTACAAGCAGCTTGCCGCCGATACCCAGCAGGCCCCCGCGCCGGAGTTCACGGGCCAGCGGCCGGCGATGCACGCCGATCACATCGGTGCCTCCACGTTCATCGAGAAGGGCTGGAGCCTGATCTCGCTGGGCGACCACGCCGGCGCGATCCAGGCGCTGCAGCGCGCGCTCCAGCTCTCGCCCGGCGAGACCCAGGCCGAATCGCTGCTCGGCTGGGCGCAGATGCTGCACGAGGACTACGACGACGCGCTCGGCACCTTTCAGAAGGTCCTGATGAAGGAGCCCGCGAACTCGCTCGCCCGCATCAACGTAGGTTACATCTGCCTCAAGAAGCAGATTTTCGGCGAGGCCATCGAGCATCTGTCGAAGGCGATCCGCCTCGACAACGACAAGAAGGGGACGTTGTACGCGCACTTCTACCTCGGCCTCGTGTACCTGCAACGCGAGATGTACGAAGACGCGCAGACGTTCTTCCAGAAGACGATCAAGCTCGGGCCCAACCTGATCGAGGCGTACTACGAGCTGGGCCGCGCCTACTGGTTCGCCGAGGATCGCGACACGGCGAAGACGACGTGGGAAGAAGGATTCAAGGCGAACAAGTTCAATCCCTGGGGCAAGAAGTGTCAGGAGACACTGGAGCTGGTCGCGCAGGGTGGCGCGCCGCCGCGCGACTAGCGCTGCTGGGCCTGCCGCTCCTATCCACCCCGTCGGTTGCCCAGACCCCGCTCGCCGTCTCAGTCGGCCGCGTGAGCGCCGTCGCGTGGCCGGGGCAGGAGGGCCTCGCCCTGGCGCTGGCCGAGCGCGCCGACGGCGCGGCGGGATTCCCCGGCATCGGCGCGCTGCCGGATCGGCCCATCCGGCTGATCCTCGCGCCCACGCGCGCGATCTACGACTCGCTGACGCGCGGCCGCTTGCCGCACTGGAGCGAGGGCGCGGCGTTCCCCGACGCCGGGACGGTCGTGCTCCTGGCCGCCGCGTCGTCCGGCCGTCTGGCCGTCTCGCTGCGTCACGAGCTGGCGCATCTCGCGCTGCGCTGGCACGTCCGCCACCGTCTGCCGCTGTGGTTCGAGGAGGGGTATGCGGCGATGGCGGCGAGGGAGTGGGACCGGCTCGACGCGCTGCGGCTCAACTGGCAGCTCGCGCGGGGCGTGCGGATGAATCTGGACGACGTGGACCGGGCGCTGCGGGGGGCGCGCGGGGATGCCGCGACCGGCTATGCGCTCGCGACGACGGCCGTGGTGCTGCTCGACCGCTGGGGCGGGCCGCGCGGCCTGGGTCCGCTGCTCGCGAACCTGCCGCAGGCGCCGACGTTCGACGCCGCGATCCGCGCGACCTACTACCTGACGGCGGACGACTTCGAGGCCCGCTGGCAGGCGGACGTGCGGTCGCGCTACGGGTGGGTGGCGCTGGTGGGGGCGCTGGGCACGTTCTGGCTCGCCCTCGCGGCGCTGCTGGCGGCCCTGGTCGCCCTGCGGCGGCGGCGCGACCGCGCCCGGCGCGAGCAACTGCTTGACGACGTTGGAATTGCTCCATAGACTCACCCCCTTATGCCGCAACCCGTCTCCTCTCCTGCACTCGCCCGGTCGCGGCTGCGGTTCGGGCCGCGGAATTACGTATTGCTCGGCGCGGCACTGGTCTCGTTGGCGGCGGGCTACTTGCTGCTGTCGCAGGGATCGACGACGCTCGCGCCCGTGCTCCTCGTCCTCGGCTACTGCGTCTTGTTTCCCGTCGGGCTCGCCGTCTAGCGACGCGCGGCCGGACGGCGCAACGGGCGAATAGCTCAGCGGTTAGAGCGCCTGCCTTACACGCAGGAAGTCGGGGGTTCGAATCCCTCTTCGCCCATTGGGGTAGCAGCTTGTAACCATGGAGGTTGGACCACGGTGAGTGCGTTTCGGATGGTCTTGGCACTTGTGAGCGCCGGTGTGATGGGCATCACGAATCCGGCAGCCGCGCAGTTCCGTCAGGAGCGGCCCGAGCGCCTGCTGGTGCTGCCGTTCGTGGCCGCCGACAAGGACTCGGCGGCGAGCATCGCGATGGCCGACGCGCTGCGCGACCGCCTGGAGGACTCCGGCAGACGCTGGGTGCAGATTGTGAAGAAAGAAAAGCTGTGCGAAGCGCTCGCGGCCTCCGGATTCCCGTGCGACATCCTGCTGGACGACCAGCAGGCGCGGCAGCTCGCCCGGTTTCTCCAGGTCAGCGCCTACATCACCGGCTCGCTCGATCGCACGACCGGCGGGTTGCGCGCCAAGGTCCGCTCCTACGACATCAGCAGCTCCGGCCTCGCCGTGAGCTTCACCGTGCAGGACTCGAACCCGGCCACGCCGCAGGCGCTGGCCGGGAAGATCGCCGAGCGGCTCAATCCCACGATCCGCGCGAGCGAGGAGGTGCGCGAATGTATCACCGAGCGCACGCGCGGCCAGTTCAACCGGGCCCGCAGCGCGGCGCAGCGCGCGCTGTCGATCGATCCGCACTCGACCGGTGCGCACCTCTGCATCGCGACGATCTACGAGGCGCAGCGCATGCCGCTGGACAGCCAGATCGCCGCTTCGCGCCGAGCGCTCGCGGGGGATTCGGTGAACCCGACGGCGTGGGAAAACATCGCCCGCGCCTACCAGCAGATGGGCGACACGGCCAGCATGGTCGAGGCCTTCATCGAGCAGTTGCGCGGCGAGCCGCGCAACACCCCGAAGCGCCTCGCCGTGGCACACCTGCTGCGCCAGATGAAGGAGTACGAGCGCGCCGTGTCGGTGCTGAACGACGGGCTCGCCGTCATTCCGGGCGAGCCGCAGATCCTGGACCTGAAGGCGGTGATCTGCGTCGAGGGGTCGATGCACCGCTGCACGGTCGAAGTGTTCCGCCAGAAGGCGGAGAACGACACGACCCTGTTGCGCGATACCACGTTCCTCAAGCCGGCGATCGGCGCCGCCCAGCAGGCCGACGATACGGTCGCGTTGCTGTGGTTCACCAAGCAGGCAGTCGGGCGCTTCCCGAACGACGCCGCGTTCCGTAAGGCGCTGGGCTCGGCCTACGAGCTCGCCGGCCAGACCGACTCCGCGCTTACGGTGTACCGCGAAGTCCTGCGCCGCGACTCGACCGACGTCGCCACGAGCCTGCTCATCGCCAAGACCATCGTGGACAACGCGACCTACGATACGCTCCAGGCGCGGCAGCTGCGCGAGGCCAAGGATTCGGTCGCCCTGCGCGCGCTGCAGGACGCGTTCGCGGCCCGCGTGGATTCTGCCCGGCCGTTCCTGCGCCCCGGCCTGCGGTCCGCCGATTCGACCGAGCGGCTCTCGGCCGCCGTGATCATGCTGACCGGGGGCTCCAAGCTCGCGCAGGCCGCCGCCTACGAGCCCGCTCACGTCTGGCTCGACACGCTGCTCCGGGTGGTCACGCCGCGCGCCGCACGGGACACGGCGGGGCCGCGGCACCAGGTGCGGGTCAACGCCAGCTTCTGGTACGGCCTCTCGTCCGTGCTCACGCTGGCCAAGCCCTACAAGGACATGACCGAGGCGAAGGGCGCTACGCGCTGCGATCAGGCGCGCGCCGTCTTTGCCCGGCTCGACCGGACCAGAGCCGCGCTCGAGTTCGGGCGGCGCGTCCACCCGCCCACGGCCGACCAGATGCTGCAATACGTGGGGCAGTACGAGCGGGCCAAGCCGCAGGTGCAACGCGCGTTCCGGTGCCGGCCAGCGTTGAATTGACCTGAGCGCGCGTCTATATTCCGGCGCTCAATGGGGCTGTAGCTCAGCTGGTTAGAGTGCCGGTCTGTCACACCGGAGGTCGCGGGTTCGAGCCCCGTCAGCCCCGTGCGCCACAGCGTCGTCCGCCGCCCCGCCTGCTCCGCCAGGCGGGGCCTTTTATTATGTAGGGTGTCTCACGCGCCTGCTCCGTCCGCCTCCACACCCCAGCCCGCCGCCTATCATGTCCCCGTGCTGGCCGGGGCCGTGCGCGAGTGGGTCGCCGGCAGCCGCCGGGCCGTGGACGCCACGGTGGGCGGCGGCGGTCATGCGGCCCTGCTGCTGGCCGCGGGCGCCGACGTGCTGGCCATCGACCGCGACCCGGACGCCATCGCGGCGGCCCGGCGCCGGCTGGGCGACACCGGCATCCACTATCTCCAGAGCGATTACGCCGCGCCGGCCGCGCTCGCCGCCGCCCGGGCGTTCCAGCCCGACCGCGTGCTGCTCGATCTCGGCGTGAGCGCGCATCAGGTCGACAGCGCCGAACGCGGCTTCACGTTCCGCCCCGGTGCCGCGCTCGATATGCGGATGGGGGG
>JBOHSP010000248.1:0-2840 GCA_050733275.1 Gemmatimonadales bacterium | reverse complement strand
GTACGGGCCGGCCGTCGATCACGATGCGGCGCGCGAGCGCCGCCCGGATCGCCGCCGCATCGGTCGCGCCCTGCGGCGCGTGCACCCGCAGCCAATAGCTGCGCGGCACCGCGAAGCGCGGATGCGTCAGGCGGTGCGCCGCCCCACCGTCCGTCGTGAGGAGCAGCAGGCCCGACGTCATGACGTCCAACCGTCCAACGTACGTGAGACCCGGCACGTTGGGGAGGAGGTCGAACACGGTGCGCCGGCCTTCGGGGTCGCCGCGGCTCACCACGTAGCCGACGGGTTTGTTGAGCGCGAGCCACAGCGTGCGCGTACCGAGACGCACCGCGCGGCCGTCCACGGTGATGCGCTGGGCGCCGGGATCGACGCTGGCGCCGATCGTGGCGACGCGGCCATCCACGCGCACGCGGCCGGCGCGAATCAGGTCTTCCGCCTTACGCCGCGAGGCGACGCCCGCGCGCGCCAACGCGCGCTGCAGGCGCATCAGGCTCATTCCGCGTCGTCGGGGGTGGGCGCGGGGCGGCGCAGCGCCACCGACAGCTCCTCCAGCCGCGGCAGGTCGTCGAGGGACTTGAGGCCGAGGATCTCGAGGAACGGGGGCGTCGTGCCGTAGAGCAACGGTCGCCCCAGCCCCTCCCCGCGCGTGACGACTTCGATCAGGCCGCGCTCGAGCAGCTTGTCCACCACCGCCGCCGAGTCTACTCCGCGGATCTCGTCGATCTCGAGCCGCCCGACGGGCTGGCGGTAGGCGATGATCGCGAGCGTCTCCAGCGCGGCGGGGGAGAGCCGCCGCGGTCGCAGCGCGAACTGCGCCCGCTCGATTGCCTCGGCGAATTCGCGGCGCGTGAGAAACTGCCAGCCCTCGGCGATCTCCACGAGCTCCACCCCGTGCCGCTCGTCGTAGGCGGCCTGGAGCTCGGCCACCGCGGCGCGCACCTGCTCCGCCCCGGCGTCCGGCTCGAGCGAGGTCAGGTCCGCGAGCGTCAGGGGGCGCGAGGCCGAGAACAGCGCGGCTTCAAGCAGCTTCGCGAGGGGACTCACGGTGGATCTCCATCGGGCCGAACGGCTCGGGTTGCGCCAGCGACAGGCGGCCGCGGCGGGCGAGCTCGAGCAGCGCGATGAACGCGGAGAGCACGCTCACCAGCGTGGCGCTGGGGCCGACCACGTCGCCCCAGGAGAACCGTTCGCGCTCGGCCAGCAGCGTCTCGATCCGCGCCGTCGCCCCTTCGACGTCGAGCGGGCGGGGCACCACCCGATGAATCTCCGGCTCGGGAATCAGCGCGATCACGCGTTCGGCCGCGGCGAGGAGCTCGTTGAGGTCGATGCGCAGCGGCGCGGGTGGCGCGTCGGGCGGCGACGGGGGGGCCTCGTAGCCGCGGCCGTAGCGCTCGGCCCGCGCGGCCGCCGCTCCGTGCAGCCAGTCCACCAGCTCGCGGATCTGCTGGTACTCGAGCACCCGCCGCACCAGCTCGGCGCGCGGATCCTCCCACTCGTCGTCGCCCAGCCGCCGCGGCAACAACAATTGCGCCTTGATCCGCAGCAGCCGGGCGGCCATCTCGAGGTAGTCGGCGGCCTGGTTCAACCCCAGCTCGTTGATCACGGCGAGGAACTGGTCGGCGATTTTGGCGATCGGCAGGTCCGTGACGTCGAGCTCGTCTTCGCGAATCAGGTGCAGCAGCAGATCCAGCGGGCCGGAGAACTTCTCCAGCTCGATGACGAACCCGGCGCTGCCGGTCCCCACGGTGTCGGTTCCCGCCGTCACATGACCTCCGGGATGCCGAACCCGCCGACGAGCCGGAACGCCACCTGCATGAGCTGCCGGGCGGGCCACAGGAACGCGTCCACCACGCCGGGCAGCAGCCAGACGACGAGCATGATCGGGATGAACCCGAACGCGTAGAGCTGGCGGTAGCGCAGACCGGCCTCAGGCGGCAGGAAGTGCTTGAGGACGTGGCTGCCATCGAGCGGCGGCAGCGGAATGAGATTGAAGAACGCCAGGACGAGGTTCACCCACATCCCGTAGGTCAGCATCTGCTGGAGAATGCCGAGCGATGGCCGCAGACCGGCGACGGCGTGCGCCAGCCAGCCGGCCACGGCAAACCCGATCGCCGACACGAAGAAGAGCGCGATGTTGGTGGCGATGCCCGCGAGGGAGACGATAATGTCGCCCTTGCGGTACTCGCGGTAATTGCGAGGGTTGACGGGAACCGGCTTCGCCGCCCCAAACGCCGGCCCCCCCATCATCAGCAGGATGGTCGGCAGGATGATCGTCATGAACGGATCGATGTGCTTCAGCGGGTTCAGCGTGAGCCGGCCGAGCATGTAGGCGGTGGGATCCCCCTGACGGTACGCGGCCTCGGCGTGCGCGTACTCGTGCGCCACGATGGAGAACAGCAGGACCGGCGCGACCAGCAGGATTTGTTCGAGCGACACGCGCTAAGATAATGTAGCGCCTTGACCTGACGCAACTTACCGCCTAGGTTTTCGCGCCATGCCGAAGATCAAATCCGCCAAAAAGGCGATGCGCCAGGCCCGCAGTCGCACGATTCGCAACCGCGCGCAGCGCTCGATGCTACGGACCGCGCTGAAGCGGGTGCGCCTCGCGGCGACGGCCGATGCCGCCGCCGCGGCCTACGCCATCGCCGCCCGGTTGCTCGACCGCGCCGCGCGCAAAGGCCTGATCCACAAAAACAACGCCGCCCGGCACAAGTCGCGGCTGGCGGCGATGGTGAAACGGCTGCGGGAAAAGGCGAGGTGATGGACGTGTGAGGGCACGAAATCGTATGTAGGGGCACGGCGGATTTCATGTAGGGGCACGGCATGCCGTGCCCCTACAT
>JBOHSP010000247.1:0-2546 GCA_050733275.1 Gemmatimonadales bacterium | reverse complement strand
TTAGGGCCTGGGGCCTGGGGTCGCACCTTCTAGGCCCCAGGCCCTAAACCCCAGGCCCTATTCCGTTCTCAACGCCACCATCGGATCCACCCGCGCCGCCCGCCGCGCCGGGAGGTAGCAGCCGAGCGTCGCGACGGCGATGAGGACCACTGGTCCAAATCCGAACACCGCGAGGTCGTGCGGGCTCACCGTGTACAGCAGGTGGGCGAGCACACGGGCCGTGGCCCACGCACCTGCGGCGCCGATCACGATGCCGAGCAGCGTGAGCCGCAGACTCTGCCGCATCACAAGCCACAGCACATGGCGGCGTGCGGCGCCCAGGGCGATCCGGATCCCGACCTCGTGCGTCCGCTGCCCGGCCCCGTACGCCGTGACCCCGTAGATCCCGACGGCGGCGAGTGTGAGCGCCAAGGCGCCGAAGGCTCCCAACAGCAGAGCCCGGCGGCGTTCCGGTGCGATAGAATCCTCTACGACAGCCGTCATCGTGCGCACCTGGTGCAGAGGTATGCTGGGATCCACTTCCGCCACGGCCCGCTCGACGGCGGCGACGAGAGCCACGGGATCGAGCGCGGCGCGGACCGTGAGGACCATGTAGTCCGAAGGCTCCTGCTGCGACGGCAAGTAGACCTGTGAGCCTGCCGGATCCCGCACTTGCTGGCGCACATCCCCCACCACGCCCACGATTGTTCGATGGGTCGAGTAGCCCGGTAGGACGATCTGCGTGCCAAGCGGACTCCGCGCGGGCCAGAATCGCCTCGCCATCGTCTGATTGATGATGGCGACCGGAGGTGCGTCCGCGTCGTCGGCCTCGCTGAACTCGCGACCGGCCACGAGCGGGACACCCAGCGCGCGGAAATAGCCGGGCGTCACGACGACGTACTGGGCGAACGACATATCTGGTTCGGGTGGCCGTCCCGCGATCTCGATCGTGAGGGCGACCGCACCGCCTGCCAGCGGTAAGGCGTTCACCGCGCCTGCCGCCCGGACGCCAGGGATGGTCTCCAAGCGTTGCGTCAGGTCGCGGAAGAACGCAGCTCGGCGAGCGCGGTCGGAGTACGGCACCCTGGGGAGAGCGATGTCGGCGGTCAGGACGCGCTCGGCCTCGATCCCCGTATCGGTGGCTTGCAGCCGCCACAAGCTTTTCAGCATGAGGCCTGCGCCGACGAGGAGCACGGTGGCGAGGGCGGCCTCGGTCACGAGCAGCGCGCCGCGCAAGCGACCCCGGCGCCCGCCGGCACCGCTGAATCCTCCCATCTTCAGGGACGACGTCACCTCGGCGCGGGCGGCATCGAGCGCCGGGGCGACGCCGAAGAAAACCGTGGCGACACAGGCGGCCCCGAGCGTGAAGAGCAGGAGCCGTGTGTCCATTCGAACGGGAGCGAGGTCCGCGAGCCGCTGCGGCACGAGCGGTACCAGCGCGTGCTGGATCCAAACGGCCAGTAGAAGCCCGGTCACCGCGCCCATCACAGCAAGCACGCCGCTCTCAGTTAACAATTGCCGCGCAATGCGGCCGCGCGTCGCTCCCAGCGCGCTGCGGAGGGCGATTTCGTGCCCGCGCGCGGTAGCGCGAGCCAGCAGCAGGTTGGAGATGTTCGCGCAGGCGATCAGCAGCACGCAGCCGACCGCGCCCATCAGCACGAGCAGGGCCATGTGCCCACCGCGCACCAGGTCGTCGCGCAGCGGCATGACCTGGACGCGTTCGCGACGATCCGCGGAGGGGTCAGTAGCGCGATACGGCTCCTCTACCGCCGCGACGCGCGCTTGCGCCGCGGCAAGAGTCACCCCGGGACGCAAGCGGGCAACGACCGCTCGCCGGAGCACGATGCGGAACATGTCGCCGTAGCGACGCGTGTCGAGCGGAATCGGGAGCGGTAGCCACAAGTCGGCGGCTTGCGGGTACGTGAACCCGCGTGGCATCACGCCCACGATCTCGTAGGCCAGCCCGTTCAGAGTGACGGTCTTGCCGACAACACCGGCGTCGGCACCGAATGCACGCCGCCACAGGCCGTCGCCCAACACCACCACATCTGTGGCTCCCGGCTGTACGTCTCCTTCGACGAACACTCGACCGAGCGCGGCTCGGCCGCCCAGCGTCGGGAAGAAGTTTGGTGTCACTCTCACCGCCCGAATGCGGACGGGGCGATCGCCGAAGGAGAGGTTTAGTCCTCCCGGCATGTAGACCGCGATCTGTTCGAACACGTCCGTCTGCGCGCGCCAGTCCTCGAGGTCCGGCGTGCGCTTGGGGCGTTCCCGCGAGAAGAACGACACTCGCGCGCTGGTGTTCTCCAGCACGACCAGGCGTTCCGCATCAGGGAACGGCAGCGGCCGGAGCAGCACGGCATCGACCGCGCTGAAGACCGCGGAATTGGCCCCGATCCCGAGTCCCAGCGTGAGCACGGCGACGCAGGTGAAGCCCGGGTTCCTGCGCAGCGAGCGCAGCGCGTAGCGGATGTCCTGGAGCACCGTGTCCATGCTTCGGCTCCCTTGGGGCGGGGCTCGGGGTTAGGGGCTCGGGGATAGGAAAGGCTCTCCCGAGTCCCTAACCC
>JBOHSP010000246.1:0-3198 GCA_050733275.1 Gemmatimonadales bacterium | reverse complement strand
CCCGACTGCTCCGCCCGGGGCGGCAGCCACAGCCCCACCTGCCACAGCAGCTCGCGGCGCGTCAGACCGAAGCCGTCGCAGCCGCCCACCCAGACCAGCGCGTCGATGGCCGGGCGCTGCAGGTCCGCCGGCGCGCGGCGCACGAAGTCGCCGACGCTGCGGAACGGCCCGTGGCGCTCGCGCTCGAGCACGACGGCGGTGGCGGTCTCCTCACTCCAGTGCCGCACGAACCCGAGTCCCACGCGGAGCGCAGACGTTTCCCGTTTCCCGTTTCCCGTCTCTCGTTCGACCGTACACCACACGTCGCTCGTATTGACGTCCGGGAGCAGGATCGCGATGCCGTTGCGCTGGGCGTCGCGCGCGAGGGCGTCCAGCGAGTAGAAGCCCATCGGCTGGTTGTTGAACAGGCCGACGTAGTACTCGACGGGGTAGTAGTGCCGCAGCCACGCCGACTGATAGGCGAGGAGGCCGAAGGCGGCGGCGTGCGATTTGGGGAAGCCGAACTCGCTGAACGCCACGACCTGCGTGAAGACCTTCTCGGCCGTCGCCTCGGGTACGCCGCGGGCGAGGGCGCCGGCGCGGAACTCGTCCCAGAAGCCGTCCATCAGCTCGCGCGAGCGGCGGCGGCTCATCGCGCGGCACAGCGCTTCGGCCTGCCCCGCGCTGAACCCCGCGAGTGCCTGGCACACCTGCAGCACCTGATCCTGATAGAGGATCACGCCCAGCGTTTCATCGAGACAGTCGCGGAGCAGCGGATGCTCCACCGGGGGGTGGTACGGCCGCCCCTTCGCCGCCGCCTTTCTCGCCGCCTCCCGCCGCCGGATGTAGGGATTCACCGCGCCGCCCACGATCGGGCCGGGCCGCACGATCGCCACCTCGATCGCGAGGTCGTGCAGATTGCGCGGCCGGCTGCGGCGGATCATCTGGATCTGCGCGCGGCTCTCGATCTGGAACAAGCCCACGGTGTCGCCGGCACAGATGCGGTCGTAGACGGCCGGGTCGTCGAAATCGATGCGCGAGAGGTCGGGCGGCGTCTCGGTGCGGCGCGCGATCAGCTCCACGGTTTCCTCGACGAGCGACAGCATCCCGAGCGCGAGGAAATCGATCTTGATGAAGCGCGCGTCGTCGCAGGAATCCTCGTCCCACTGGCACACGACGCGGTCCGGCATCGCGGACCACTCGAGCGGTACGATCTCGACGAGCGGCCGCGAAGAGATCACCATCCCGCCGACGTGCTGCGACACGTGACGCGGCAGGCCCGCGATCTGGACCGCGAGATCACACAGATTCTTCCAGATTGGCGCAGCGCTGCGCCCCGCGAATCCGGGGAGCTGCTCCAGCTCCTCGGCCAGCGCCGACATGCCGCCGCCCCCGTCCGCCAGCTTCGCCACCAGCTCGATCTCTCCCAGCGGCAAATCGAGCGCCTTGCCGATCTCGCGCACCGCCGAGCGCAGGCGGTAGGTGGGGAACGAGCACACCAGCCCCACGTGCTCGGCGCCGTAGCGCGTGTACACGCGGCGGATCAGCTCCTCGCGGATCTCGCGCGGGAAGTCGAGGTCGATGTCGGGAACGGAGGCGAGCGTCTCGTTGAGGAAGCGCCCGATGGAGAGGTGGTTCGCGATCGGGTCGATGTGCGAGAGACCGAGGAGGTAGCAGACGACGGAAGCAACGGACGAGCCGCGGCCCCGGCCGGGCAGCAGGTTGCCGGCGGCGCGGCGCGAGCCGCGGCGCACGTCGGCCGCCACCTCGCGCGCCAGCTCGAAGAGATCGTGGTAGACCAGGAAGAAGCCGCTGAGCCGGTGGTGCTCGATCAGGGCCAGCTCCTCGGCCAGACGCTGCTCGGCCGCCGCCCGGTCGGGCGAGCCCGGCTGGTAGCGCGCGCCCAGCCGGTCGCGACACAGCTCGGCGAGCGCCTGCGGCGCGGGCGCGCGGTGCGAGCCGTTGAAATCGGGGAAGACGTAGCCGAGATCCTGCGTGATGTCGAAGGCGGCACAGCGCTCGGCGAGCGCCAGGGTGGTGGCGACAGCATCGGGACAGTCCCGGAACAGCATCGCGACTTCCGAGGGCGGCCGCAGGTAAAACTCGCTATTGGGCCGCCGCACCTGGTGCGAGCCGTCGAGGGTGGTCTTGTGCCGGATGGCGACGAGGACGTCGTGCAGGCGGTGCAAGTCGCGGGTGTGGTACTGCACGTTCCCCGTCGGCACGACGGCCAGTCGCACGCTGCTCGCCACGTCCATTAGGGCTCTGGAAAGGGCCAGATCGCCCCGCACGAGATTGCGCTGGATCTCGATGAAAAACCGTTCCGGGCCGAACACGGCGCGGCAGCGCTCGGCGAGGCGGCGCGCGGCGGCGAGGCCTGCAGTCTGCAGCGTGCGGGGCAGCAGGCCGGCCGAGCGGCAGCCCGAGAGGATGATCAGGCCCTCGTGCCGCTCCTCGAGCGCCGCGAAATCGAGCCGCGGGTCGTGACGGTCCCGGTGCGGGCGCCCGAGGTGCGCGGCCGTGATGAGCCGGCACAGATTCGCGTACCCCTGCGGCGTTTCGGCGAGCAGCGTGACGTGGCTCCCATCCAGGAGCGTGACTTCGGCGCCGGTGATCGGCTGGATCCGGGCCGCTTTGGCCACGTGGGCGAACGCCATCGAGCCGTACACGCCGTTGTGATCGGTGAGCGCGAGCGCGGCGTAGCCGAGCTGCTGCGCGGCGGCGACGAGGTCCTCGGGCAGCGAGGCGCCGTCGAGGAAAGAGTAGGCGGAGTGGCAGTGGAGCTCGGCGTACATTGCGGATCTCGGATTGCGGATTGCGGATTGTCAGGGTGAGCGTCGCTTACGGACTTTGCCAGAACCACTCGTTCGTCGTGAGATCCTGGAACAGAATCATGCGACCGCCTCCTTCCACCATGACTTCGTAGTAGCGTCTGACGATCGGTGTTCTCCACCACTCATCGTCAATGCGCCAAGACTCACGCACGGATTCAATCCGCAATCCGCAATCCGCAATCCGCAATTCGATCCTTGCGGGCGCCCCCTCAGCTCCCAGCTCGACCACTGCCGGCCGGGGCGCATTTACGGCTCGTAGTCGATCAGCGCGTAGCGGCGTTCGGGCAGGCGGGACCATGGCTGCACTTCGATGATGTGGTAGAGCGTGGTGCGCCGGCAGCGCGCGCGGATCTCGCGGGCGGCGCTCTGCAGCGCGCGGCGGCGG
>JBOHSP010000245.1:0-16085 GCA_050733275.1 Gemmatimonadales bacterium | reverse complement strand
CCGATCGCTTCGGAGAGCTTTTCGACCTCGGCGGCCGCCTCGCGCAGCCGGCCGACTTCGCCCGCGCTTTCTTCCGTCGTGACGCCCAGCTCGGTGAGCTGGTGCACCGCCGCCTGCGTGTCGCCCCGCACCTTCTCGGCCGTCTGCTCCATCTGGGATCCCGCGGCGCGCGTCGAGTCCCCGGCGGCGGCCAGCTCGGCGGCGCTGTCCTTGAGCCGGCCGGCCTCGCGCGCCGCGGTCAGCACCAGTCCCGCCGCTTCGCCCGCGCCGTGGCTGGCGCGCTGCGCCGCCGCCGCCACCTCCTGGCTCGAGGCGTGGATCTCCTGGGTCGTCGCGGTGAGCGTCTGGACGTATTGCGTGGTCTGGTCGGAGGCGCCCGTGACGGGCCGCAGCGAGCCGTCGATCGCCACCAGCAGCGCGAGCTGCGGCGCCAGCAGCTCCAGCAGCTCGCCGTCGGACGCCCGGTAGATGGCGGGGTCCGAATGCCGCACGCTCCACAGCCCCACGAGCTGGCCGCCGTGGTAGAGCGGCACCAGCATCTCGGAGCCGGGCGTCTCGCCCCCGGGCACGACGACCTGGTCGGCGGCGAGGCCGTGCGCGACCACGGGACGGCGCAGCCGCAGCGCCTCGCCGGTGAGGCCGGCGTCGGCGTCGAAGCGGAACACGGTGCCGGGGTGCGCGGCCGTGTCGACGACGAGCTCCATCTGGCGCGTGCGGGCGTCGTAGCGCGCGAAGCCCATGTGCTCCCAGGGGACGAGCTGGCGGGTGAGCTGCTGCACGCGGGCGAAGCTCTTGCTGAAATTCATCTCCCCCGCGACCACCTGCGCGAGCCGCTGCACGAGATGCAGCTCGTCGGCCCGTACGCCCAGGCGGATCACGGACCAGCTCCCCGTGGTGGCCAGCGCCAGGGCGGCCGCCAGGAGGAGCGTCGCTCCGAGCGGCAGCTCCGCATCGGCGAGCGCGAGCCAGCCGAGGGCGAGGCCGGCGGACGCGAGGTAGACGATCGCTTCCCAGCGCACGGTGAGCCGCGCGTCTACCCAGGCCATGGTCCGGCCGAGGGCGAGCTCGAGATAGAAGGTGCCGTTCACGACGGTGGGCAGGAGCAGGATCACGGCCGTGAGCGGTCCGAGGTTGGTCGTAGCAAGGACGGCGGCGCCGCCGGTGGCGCCGCCGAGGCGCTCGTACAGCAGGCCGACGAGTGTGGAACCGAGCGTCAGGTGCGCGGCGTTCCCGAAGGCGGCGGAGAGCGGCAGTCGCCCCAGCACGATGTCGCCGATGAGCATCGCGAACGGGGCGATCAGCGCGGCGAACGGCCAGCCGCGCTGCAGGATCGCGAACAGCATGACGCCCAGCACGTAGGAGGAGAAGCCATTCCCCGGAAGCGCGATGCCGTAGCGGCGCGTCACGGCGGCGACGAGGATCAGCGCGAGCGCTTCGAGCGGGAGGTTCTCGCCCGCGAGGAGGGGAGCGCCGCCGGTGGAGGCGACGATGCCGGCGCCGACGGCGACGAGGGCCGCCAGCGACACGACGAAGCGCACGAGCGGCGCGGCGGCGAGCCGCGGGGAGAGCCGCATAGACTGGAGGCGAAGGTTGGCCACGTGGCGCGCCGTGTCAAGCGCGACTATCGTTCTCTGCGATGACCGTCACCATCGAATACTGCGTCGTTTGAAACTACGAGCCTCGAGCCACCGGTCTGGCGGCCGAGATTCGCGACACCTTCCCGCATGCGGAGGTGCGGCTGATCCAGTCCTCGGGCGGCGTGTTCGAAGTGGACGTGGACGGTCGCCGGATGTTCTCGAAGAAGAGTTTGAAGCGCCACGCGGAGCCCGGTGAAGTGGTGCGACTCATCCAGCAGGCGGCGCCCGGCCCGCGGTGAGGATCGCGATTTCGACCGGCGGCGGCGACGCGCCGGGCCTCAACGCCGTGATTCGCGCCGCGGTCCTGTCTTCCATTCACCGCGGCTGGGAGTGCGTGGGCATCACCCGCGGCTTCGGCGGGCTGCTCGGCGAGGGCGACCTCGTCTCGCTGGGCCGCGACCAGGTCCGCGGCATCACCCACCTCGGCGGCACCATCCTCGGCACCTCGAGCCGGGGCAACCCCCTCAAGTGGCGCGCCCCGCGCCCCGACGGCACCTGGGACGAGCACGACCGCTCGGGCGAGCTGATCCGGGCGTTCCGCGCCGAGCGGCTCGACGCGCTCATCGCGATCGGCGGGGAAGGGACGCTCGGCATCATCCTCGAGCTGTCGCGCCAGGGGCTTCCGGTCATCGGCGTGCCCAAGACCATCGACAACGACGTGGGCGGCACGTCCACGACGTTCGGGTTCGACTCGGCGGTCGCGACGGCAACCGACGCGATCGACAAGGTGCACTCCACCGCCGAGAGCCACGACCGGGTCATGGTGGTGGAAGTGATGGGCCGGCACGCGGGGTTCATCGCGCTCAATGCCGGCGTGTCGGGCTCGGCGGACGTGATCCTGATCCCCGAGATTCCCTTCGACATCGAGAAGGTGTGCGACAAGATCCGCCGCCGCGAAGCGGAGGGGCGCCACTTCAGCATCGTGGTGGTGGCGGAGGGCGCGGTGCCGAAGGGTGGCGCCCCCTCGCTCATCGATCCCGCGCACGAGCGCCTCGGCGGCATCGGCGATAAGGTGGCGCACTCGATTCAGGAGATGACGGGAAAGGAGACGCGGGCGCTGGTGCTCGGCCATCTGCAGCGCGGCGGTTCCCCGACGACGTTCGACCGGCTGCTCGGCCTGCGATTCGGCGCGGCGGCGATTCGCCTCGTCGCCGAGCGGCAGTTCGGCCAGATGGTGGCGCTACAGCCGCCCCGGATCGTGGGGGTGCCGCTCACCGAGGCGCTGGTGCAGCCGCGGCGGGTGCCGCTGGACTCCGATACGATCACGACCGCACGGGATCTGGGGGTCAGTTTCGGGGATTAGTGCCTTTCTTTCTATATTCCCGCGGTGCGCAGCACTCGCGACCACTTCCTCCCCCCCGATCCCCAGGCCTTCCTCGCCGCCGAGCCTTCCACCGGGCGGGTCATCGTCATCGCGCCCACCCGGGCCGCCTGCGAGACCATCGAGCTGGCCATGGGCCTCCACATCGAGACCCTGCTCGATCGCGAGCACGGCGACGACGTCCGCCGCCTCGCCGGCTCGGGCCGGGGCTTCGGCATCGTGGCGGGAACCGGCACGGGGAAGACCCTGTCGATCCGCAGCGTCGCCGAGACGATCCTCACGGCGCCACTCGCGGTCGGCGTGGTCAACCGCGAGCGGGAGGCGACGCCCGAGACGCCGACCTGGAACGTCGTCATCGTCACCACCGGGATCGCGCGCCGCTGGTTCCAGGACGGGCTCATTACCGATCGCGATACGCTCGTGGTGGACGAGATCCACCAGACCTCGGCCGAGATGGAGCTGTGCCTCGCCCTCGGCAAGCGCGCCCGCTGCCACTTCATCTGGCTCTCGGCCACCGTCGATCCGTCGTTCTATCGCGAGTACCTGGACTCCGCCGAGGTGCTCGAGACGCGGGCCTTCGATCCCGCCAGGGCCGCGCAGGTCACCGTCGTCGCCCAGCAGCCGCTCGAGTTCCTGAACGACCGCTTCGTGCGCCGCCTGATGCGGGAGCGCCGCGGCGTCGCCGTGTTCGTCCCGACGCGCGCCGAGGTCGAGCAGATCGCGGGCGAGCTGGGCGACCGCTGGCCCGCCCTCGCCACCGCCTTCTACCACGGCGGCGAGCCCATCCGGGTGATCCGGCCGTTCCTCGACGGCGAAGTGCAACGCCCCTTCCTGCTCGCAATGACCGCGGCCGGCCAGTCGGCGCTCAACATCCGCGGTCTCGACACCGTCGTGATCTACGACGCGCGCTACACCAACGTGGTCGCGCGCGGCAAGAACGTGCTCACCCGCGCCTATCTCGGCGCCAATGAGATCCTTCAGATGGCGGGGCGCGTCCACGGCCGCGTGAAGGAAGGGGAGGTCTACATCCTCAGCGACCGCGACCTCGTGTTCGAGAAGCTGCGGCCCACCCCCCCCGAGTTCCAGCTCGCCGGCGACACCGAGCGCGTCGCCATCACCTGCGCCGCCCTCGGCGTCGACGCCTCCGAGCTGGACCTCCCGGTGCCGCTCGACCGCCGCGCCTACCGCGAGAGCGTCGCGCTGCTCACGGGCCGCGGGCTGATCGAGCACGGCCGGCTCACGACCTACGGGCGCGAGGTCGAAGCGATGCCCGTCGAGCGTCCCTGGGGCGAGCTGCTCTATCACGCCGACCCCGACCTCGTGCCGCTGGTCGCCGTCGCCTCGAACATCGAGTCGCTGCACCGCATGACGCGCGAGGAGCGCCACCTCGGCGGCCTCGTCGTGAACGGCTCCGACCACATCACGGCCTACAACGTGTACGTCGAAGCGGTGAACGAGCACGGCTACCTCGGCGAGGTGTACGGCCTGCCGCGCCACCTGTTCCACGAGAGCGTCGAGCGCTGGGCCGAAGACCGCGGCGTGCTCGTCAAGGCGATCGAGGACATCGCGCTCGGCACCGCGTCGGTGTACCGCCAGCTCGAGCTCCCGCTCCCCGCGCGGCTGCCGTACGGCGACCGCAAGATGCTCGAGCGCTTCGCCGACCTCGTGGCGAAGGTCATGCCGTTCACCCTCGTGATCGACGAGCAGACGGCCGACGGCGGCGAGGCGCGCGTGAGCAAGAGCTCGGTGTGCGGGAGCTGGGGCGCGATCGCCGGCAGCCTGCGCTACTTCGCCGATCGGTTCGGCGTGCCGCGCGCCAGCATCGAGGGCACGCAGATCCCCGAGCGCGCGATCCGCCGCTACGCCCGCCGCGGCGAGCCGCGGGTCGTGGTGCAACAGCAGCGGCGGCGCGAGGGGCTGGCCCTGGAACGCACCGTGACCTACTTCGGCTTCACACTCGACCGCGAGGTCGAACGGCTGCCCAGCCCGTTTCCTCCCGAGCTCGCCGATGCCGCGCGCGCGGCGCTGGTCGACGCCGTCATGGCCGGGGACGTGCCCCATCCCGATCGCGGCCGTATCCGGCGCGCCCTGGAGCGCTACGGCCACTACTGGCGCCGCTCGGGAGCCCGCCTCGAGCAGGCCGGCCCGGAGCGGCTGCGGCAGCGCCTCGCCGCCCAGATGAAGACGGTGCGATCGTGGGACGCGTTCATCGGCACGCGCCTGGTGCTCGACCCCGAGGCCGACATCCCCCAGGCCGAGCGTGACCGGCTCGACCAGCTCCCCGCGTCAGTGTTCCTCTACGGCGACCGTATCCCGTTGGACTACGACGTCGAACGCGGGCTGGGGGTCGTGCGTATGCGTCTCAAGGAGGGGCAGGCGCGCCGGCTGCATCCGCGGGATCTGCCGCCGCTCGATCGCCCGGTGCGGTTCACGGTCACGCGCGGCAAGCACGAGGCGGTGCGGGCGGCGACGCTGGAGGAGCTGCGCGAGGGGCTGCGCAGCCTCGGCAGCGCAGACCGGGGCCGCCTGCTGCGGGCCGGAGGGCGCCGGCACCGCCGCCGCTGACGCCGCAACCTTTTGGCGCGTTCGCGCGTCTCATCCTGACACGACCCTGACAGCGCCAATCCAGCACGGCCTGAAACCTAGTGACAGACTGTTTTGTATGAAGGGTATACCGGATATGATCGACAAAGCCACGTTTACCGCGTCTCAGCCCACGCTCTCCCCCCTGGCGCGCGCCGTTCTCGATGCGGTTACCGAGGGGGTGGCGGTCTTCGATGCACAGGGGCGATTGCTGTATGCCAACGCTTCCGCCCGCCGGCTGGTCGCCGGTCCCAACGGCGACATGCGCCGGCATCTGCAGCACATGGGCGCGCAGTTCACGCCCTTGAGGAACGGCACGCAGACCCTGGGCGAAGCGGCGATTCTACCGGCGAGCGGCGCGCCGCAGCTCACCCTCGCGGACCGCGAGCGTCTCGCGATCGCCGAAACGCTGCAGGGGACGAGCGGGCGGCTGGCCGAAACGGCGCGCCGGCTGGGCATCAGCCGCACGACGCTGTGGCGTCGCCTCAAGGCCTACGGCCTCGACGGCTTCCGCCCCACTCCGTAGCGGTCTAGCTTGTCCGGGCATGCGGGGAACGCCCGGACCCTTCGTGATCGAGGAATATGTCCGCTGGTCCGATGTGGACTTCGCGGGCATAATTTTTTACGGCTCCTACGTCCGGCTGTTCGAGATCGCCGAGACGGAGCTGTTCCGCCACTGCGGTCTTGCCTATGCCGAGATGTTCGACCGCTTCGACGTCTTCCTGCCGCGCAAGGTGGTGCACAGCGAGTTCTACTGGCCCGCGCGGCTCGACGACCGCTTGCGCATCGCGGCGTACGTCGGGCGGGTGGGCACCAAGTCCCTGACACTGCATTTCGACGTCCTCAAGGCGCAGGCCGACGCGCCCACACTGGGCGCGGCGGGGTGGATGGTGCTGGTGTGCGTGGATCGGGAACGGCTCAAGTCCCGCGCCTTGCCGGCGGGACTGATCGAGGCGCTGGCGCCGCACACGCTCGAGCCTGCGGCCGCCCGGGCGGCGCTGGGCGTGCCGTCGTGAAGCGTGTTGCCGTTCTCCTCTTGCTGCTGGGCTGCGACGCGATTCCGGGCATCGGGCCGGACGCGGGCCAGGTGCGCGCCACGGTCACCCGGCCGCCCGCCGATACGCTGATGTTCGCGATTCCGGCGACCGCGCGGCGCTGCGCCGGCGGGCGGGGGGAGATCCTGCTCGAGGCCGCGAACGGGCGCGGGTTCGGTCTGATGGCGGTGCTGCGGGGTCTCGAGGGCGGCGGTGCCGATTCGCTGCCGCTGCTCGCGCCGCGGGACACCGTTACGCCGCGGGGCGCGCAGGCCGCGGCGCGGTTTGTCGTGGGGGACGCGGTGCACGGCCTGGCGCTCGACAGCGGGACCGTGTTCGTGACCGGCGGCCTGCCGCAGCGCCTCGAGGGGCGGATCCGCGGGAAGGGATACGAGGCATCGGTGCGCGTCACGCTCGCGGCGGAATTCTGGGACGTTCCCCTCGCGGCCGGCGACACCGGCTCGTGCAACCCGCAATGACCGTGCGCATCGGGCTCATCGGCGCGGGCTTCGCGCGGCGCGTGCAGCTTCCCGCGCTCGCGTTCGTCCCGGGCGTGCGGGCCACGGCCGTCGCCAGCGCCCATCGCGCCAACGCCGATGCGGTGGCGCGCGAGTTCGGCCTCGCGCACGCCTACGACGACGGCACCGAGCTGGCCCGCTCGCCGCACGTGGATCTCGTGATCGTATCGTCCACCCCCGACTCGCACGCGCGCTACGCCCTGGCGGCGCTCGAGGCGGGCAAGCACGTGCTGTGCGAGAAGCCGACCGCGCTCGACGCGTTCGACGCGGCGCGCATGCTGGAGGCGGCCGAGCGGCGGCCGGGGCAGGTGGCGTGGATCGATCACGAGCTGCGCTACGAGCCCAACCGGCGGCGGGCGCGCGAGCTGATCCGCTCGGGCGCGATCGGGGCCGTGCGCCACATCGAGCTGTCGCTCAAGCCGTATCTGCGCGGCGACGGCCGGCCGCAGGCGTCCGCCGCTCCCTGGACCTGGTGGTCGGACGCCGCCCGAGGCGGCGGGATCCTCGGCGCCGTGGGCTCGCACCTCATCGATCTGGTGCGCTACTGGACCGGCGACGAGATCGTCCACGTCGCGGGGCTGGTGGAGACATTCGTCCCCGAGCGCCCCGATTCGGCGGGCGCGATGCGGCCCGTGACCGCCGACGACTTCGCCAGCGCGGTGCTGCGCACGGCCGGCGGGGTCGTCGCGACGATCACGCTGAGCGCCGTCGCGCACCACGGGTCCGGGCACCTGAGCCAGATCACGGGCTCGGAGGGGACGCTGCTGCTGACGGGGGAGACGCGCACCGAGCTCGGCAAAGCGGGCGGGCCGCTGGAAGACATTTCGGCGCGGGACGATCTCTGGGAGCGGACGACGCCCAACAACATGTGGGCGCGGAGCTTTGTGCGGCTGCTCCGCGACCTGGCGCGCGTGATCGGAGGCGCCGCGCCGGAGGTCGAGGCGGCCACGTTCCGAGACGGCTGGCAGGTGCAGCGCGTGCTCGACGCCATCCGCGGCGGCCGCGGCGCGCGGTTAGATTGACGGCGTGGAGCAGACCTACTTCCGCAAGGGATTCGGGCTCAAGGAGGCGATCGCAGGCGCCCTGGTGGCCGACTACCACAGCCGGCTGGTGGACGCGATCCGGGAGAACGGCTACGTCCTCCGCATCGGCGATCTGACGTTCCGGCTCGCCCAGGAGTTCGGATTCTGCTACGGCGTGGATCGCGCCGTGGAGTACGCCTACGAGACCCGCAAGAAATTCCCCGACAAGCGCACGTTTCTCGTCGGCGAGATCATCCATAATCCCCACGTCAATCAGAAGCTCGAGGCCATGGGCGTCGAGTTTCTGCACCACCCGGAGGGGCGGGAGGCCGAATTCGACTTCAGCGCCGTGCGCGCCGGCGACGTCGTGATTCTGCCGGCCTTCGGCGTGACGGTCCGCGACTTCGAGCGGCTGCGTGCCCTCGAGTGCGTGCTGGTGGACACGACGTGCGGCTCGGTGCTGAACGTGTGGAAGCGCGTGGAGTCGTATGCGCGCGACGGCTTCACCGCCCTGATTCACGGCAAGAACTATCACGAAGAGACGAAGGCCACCTCGAGTCAGGTGAACAAATATCCGGGCGGGAAGTACCTGGTGGTCCGCGATATGGCCGAGGCGCGGCTGGTGTGCGACTACATCGAGGGAGCGGGGAGCAGGGAGCCGTTCGTGCAGCAGTTCGGGGGCAAGATGTCGCCGGACTTCGATCCCGATCGGGACCTGGAGCGGGTCGGCGTCGCGAATCAGACCACGATGCTCTCGGGCGAGTCGCTGGCGATCGCGGCGGAAGTGCGCGCGAGCATGGTGCGCCGCTGGGGCGAGGCGGCGATCGCCGAGCACTTCCGCACCTTCGACACGATCTGCTCGGCGACACAGGAGCGCCAGGACGCCGTCCTCAAGCTCATCGCCGAGCCGCTGGACCTGATGATCGTCATCGGTGGCTACAACTCGAGCAATACCACGCACCTCGCGGCGATCTGCGACCGGCGCGTGCCCACCTACCACATCGCGGACGCGGCGTGCATCGAACCCGAGTCCGGGGTCATCCGCCACCGGCCGGTCGGGGCGCAGGCCGAGGTGGAGCGGCGCGACTGGCTGCCCGCCGGTCCGGTCACGATCGGCATCACGGCGGGGGCGTCCACGCCCAACAACAAGATCGGGGAGACGGTCGAGCGGATTGCCGCCGCGCGCGGCGTGCCTACTCCGGCTCGCTGAGCGCGCCGGCCGGCTCACGGCGCGCATAGCCGCCGTCCGCCGCCAGCTCCCAGCCGTCCGGATCAGCCAGTTGCCGTTCGAGAATTTCGTCGAGCCGCGCGCGGCAGGCGGCGTCCCGGACGGGCGCCACGACCTCCACGCGGCGCCGCAGGTTTCGGGGCCGCCAGTCGGCGGAGCCGATGTAGTAGTCGGGGTCGCCGCCGTTGGTGAACCGCAGGATCCGGGCGTGCTCGAGGAAGCGTCCCAGGATGCTGACGACCCGGATCCGCTCGGACAGCCCGGGGACGCCGGGGCGGAGCCTGCAGACGCCGCGCACCACCAGCTCGATGTTCACGCCCGCCTGGGAGGCGCGGTACAGGGCCTCCACGACGTCGGGATCGGCGAGCCCGTTCAGCTTGGCGCGGATGCCGGCGGGGCGGCCGGCGCGCGCGTGCTCCGTCTCCCGCTCGATGAGCTGCAGCAGCCGGGGCAGCAGAAAGGTCGGCGAGACGAGAATCGCGCGAAACGGCGTGCGCGGCGCCTGCGAGGAGCCCGACAGCGCGTTGAAGAGGTCGTGGAGATCGGCGCCCAGCACGGGGTCGGCGGACAGCAGCCCGACGTCCGTGTACATCGCGGCCGTGGCGGCGTTGTAGTTCCCGGTGCCGATGTGCACGTACCGGCGGATGCCGGCCGCCTCGCGGCGCACGATGAGCGCCGTCTTGGCGTGCGTCTTGAGGTCCACCAGGCCGTACACCACCCGGATGCCCTGCTGCTCGAGCCGGCGCGCCCACTCGATGTTGCGTTCTTCGTCGAAACGCGCCTTCAGCTCCACGAACACGAACACTTCCTTGCCGCGCGCGGCGGCGCGCAGCAGCGCGTCCACGATGCCCGAGCGGCCGCCGGCGCGGTACAGCGTGAGCTTGATCGCGACCACGCCGGGATCGTCGGCCGCCTCGACGAACAGGCGCTCCACGGTCGCCTCGAACGCGTCATGGGGGTGATGCACCAGCACGTCCCGCTCGGCGAGCACGGCAAAGACCGACTGCTCCGGCGGGATCGGCGTCCGGCCCTGATGCGGCGGGTAGTCGAGGGCCGGCAGCGGCAGCCGGGCGAGCTCTCGTAGCGCGCCGAGATCCAGCAGCTCGTCCGCCTCGTAGACGTCGCGGGCCGCGAGCAGGCTTTCGACGGCGGCGTCCTCGAACTGCAGCTCTCTCAGGACCAGATCGCGGAGCGCGGCCGGCATGGCGCGCTCGACCTCGAGCCGCACCGGCGCGCCGTAGGGCCGCCGCTTGGTCTCCTCGCCGATCACCTGCAGCAGGCTCACGGCCTGACGCTCGTCGAGCTCCAGGTCGGCCGCGCGGGTGACGCGGAACCCGTGGACGTGCAAAACCTCGAGTCCGGGATACAGGGCCGGCAGGTGCGCGCGGATCACGTCCTCGACCGGGACGAACGTGGGGCCGGGGCCCGCGGCGCCGGCCGCGGTGGCCGCCTCCTCGGGCACCGCCACGAATCGTGGGACGCCGTCGGGCACCTTGAAGTACGCAAAGTGCGTGGCGCCCGAGAGGGGATCGCGCACCGCGACGGCGAGCGACAGCCGCAGCGTGGGGACGAGCGGGAACGGGTGGCCGGGCGCGCGGGTGATCGCCTGCGGGGTGATGACCGGAAAGATCTGCTCGTGGAAGAAACGCCCCAGCGCCGCGCGCTCGGGCTCGGTGAGATCGCTCCACCGCCGCAGGCGGACCTGATGTGCGGCCAGCGCCGGCAGGCACTCATCGCGGAAGCAGCGGGTTTGGCGCTCGAGCAGCGCGCGCACGCGCAGATGAATGGCATCGAGCTGTTGATCCGGCGTCAACCCGTCCTCGCCCGGCTCCGTCAGGCCCGCCGCCAACGCCCGCTGCAGCGTCCCCACCCGAACCATGAAGAACTCGTCGAGATTGGTACTGAGGATCGAGAGGAAGCGCAGGCGGGCCAGCAGGGGCACGCGCGCGTCCTCGGCCAGGGCCAGGACGCGCGCATGGAACTCGAGCACGCTGAAATCCCCATTGAGGAGGTGCTCGGCGCTCGGCCGCCCGGCGTCGGGGATCGCGGGGAGACGGATGACGTCCGACATGCGGCGCCGGCGTTCGGGGGTCTGCGCGCCGCGCGCCGCCGCCGCGGCGCCCGGTTTCCGCCACGCGTCAGCGGCGGTTTCGGCGCGGGTGACGATGGTGAGGGCCGCGAGCGTGCGCGGATCGCGCAGGCCGGGCGCCCCGGCGTTCGAGAGGATATCGCGCAGGGGGAGCCATTGCAGCCGCGGGCTCCCGCGGTCGCTGGATCCGGCCCGGACCGCCAGCCACACCTCGAGCGGGGGTCGGGAGCCACCCTCTCCTCCCGGCGCGGTACCGAGGAGGCGCAGATGACCGTCGGCGCTGCCGAAATGCGCGCGCAGCAACTCGCGGCACGCCTCCTCGCCGCTGCCGCGCGCGACGGGCAGCGTCAACCCGGCCGCGTCGCTGGACAGCGCGACGTCGCCGTCCTGGAGCACGATGAGCGTGACTTCCCGGCCGTCGTGGGCGCCCTGCGCCAGCGAGGCGCTCTCGAGGTCGCGGATCACTCGTTCGGCGCGGTCCAGCTTGCCGACCAGCAGCGGCCGCAGGCCGTACCGCTCGGCCAGGGCCCGCGCCACCGCCTCGAGGCCGGGCCGGCCGGCCCGCAGCTCGCGGACTTTCAGCTCCTGGAAGGTCTGGGCCCGCGGTCCGGAGCGGACGGTGACGACGTCGTAGAGGATCTCGTATTGCCCGCGGGCGAACCAGCGCCGCCGGGTGCGCCGCACGCGCCGCTCGGTCTCGAACTGGATCCTGGGCCGCAACCGCTCCGGCTCGGTCATTGCCCGCAGCCGGCGCGCCGGGTCGGACGCGCCGGCGAGCGCCTGCCCGGCATCGAGCTCCGGCACCTGGGCCTCGAACGTCTGCAGCACCGGGCGGGACACGCCGGCCGCGGCGGGCGCGCCGACGATCCGCAGCGTCAGGAGTCGCGTGTCGTCGACCCGGGTGCGGAAGCGACAGGTGACGCCGCGGCGGCGCAGCGCGCGGTCGGCGGTGTCGAAGTAGACGTCGCGCTGGAAGAACGGCTCGGCGGGACCGGCGTGCAGCCCCAGCGGCAAGTCCTCCTCGACCATCCGGTTGAGGAGGGTGAGCGTCGCGACGTCCCCGCGCCACTCCGCCGACATGTGCTAGAACGCGAAGCCGGCGCGCGCGTACAGCCGCACGCCGTCGCCGCCGTCCGCGGCCGCGAGCGACACCGTGTTGGCCCGCTTCAGGAACGCGACCCACAGGCCGCCGCCGGCCCCGGCGTGCCAGCGCTCGGACTGCTCGCCCGCGGCGTACACCCGGCCGGCATCGGCCAGCGCGAAGACTCCCAGCTCGCCGGGCAGGATGACAAAGAAGGGCGTGACCGCGAGACGCAGCTCGACATTCCCGAACACCGCGGCGTGGCCCGCGAAGCGTTGCTCCGGAAAGCCGCGCACCGTGCTCCAGCCGCCCAGGTACGCCGCCTCGTGCATCGGAAACGTCCCCCACACCTTCCGGCCGCCGATGCGCAGGGCCAGCGTGGGCGTGGAAGGGATCGGGGCGGTGAAATGCGCACTTGCCTCCGCGTGGATCTCGCCGAACGCGCTCGCCACGTCCAGCGCCTTCGGGTACACGCTGCCGCCGACGTTCACGGCCAGGCCCCGCGTCGCGGCGGCGCGCAGATCCCGGGTATCGAGCTGCATGTCGGCCGTCACGCCCACCTGGGCGAACTCGTCCACGCCATACGGCCGCGCGGTCGCGATGAACGACCCCGCATCGATACGCGTGCGCGCGAACTTGAGCACCGGCCCGATGGAGAGCTGCAGCGGCCCTGCCACCGTGAACTGCAGGGCCGGAGCCGCCGTGTACTGCTGCTGCCGCACCTTGTAGAAGTCGGTGCCGCCGGTGTCGGGCGTCTCGTTGCCGAACCCATAGAAATGGAGGATCTCGATCCCCGAAGCGCGCGCCCGCAGCGACAGCACCGCGGGCGCGACCACCCCGCGGAACTCTCCGGTGAACTCCGCGCGGTAGGTCTGCGCGGTCGTCGCATAGCCGGCGCGCACCTGGACGCGCCAGCGGTACGGGAAGCGCCGGAACCCGTAGCCCGTCCGGGTGAGGCCGCCGCCGATGAACAGCCCCACGTCCGGCGCGTAGCTGGTCCACACCAGGGGGAGCGAGCGCGATCCCCAGTCGCGCGGCCGTTCCAGGGAGACTGAATCGGCAGGCGGCACGCGATAGTGGCTGCTGTCCACCGAGGTCCGCGGTCCGGGCACGAACCGGTTGCGGCCTTCGTCGTCGTACAGGCGGGTCGTCGCGGTGCGGGACGAGTCCGTCAGCTCGTCATCGCCGCCGCCGCCGATCACGCGCAGCAGCGGGCCCCCGGCGCCGGCCAGAGAGTCGCGCACCAACAGACGATCGTCGTTGCCGTGCAGGTAGAGGCGGATTTCCGACGTTTCGTACTGGCGGAACGTCCGCTGGTAATACCGCCGGCCGTCGTGGGCGAGCCGCAGCGTGAGCAGACCGGCGCCGTGCCGGACGGCTTCCGCGACGTCGCGCTGGTCGGTGGCGTGCACGTCGACGGTTTCGGCGAGGAGCTCGTAATACCGGGCCGCGATCTGCGGGAGGCGGTCGCGGCGGCGCTGCAGGGCGCGGCGCAGATCCTCGCCGCTGCGCGCGAAGTACGGCGGCGGCAGCGCGCGTACCGCCGCGGCGATGACCGAGTCGGTGAGCCGGCCCTGGAGCGCGCGCGCCACGGAGTCCCAGGTGGCGCGGTCGAGTCCGGTAAGCAGGCGGCGGTCCACCACGCGCCCGCTGTAGGTCAGGCGCCAGACGCTGGGGTAGTCGTCCTCGAAGCTGACGAGCTGGGGCTGGTAGAAGCCCGCGATCCAGACGAGCAGGCCGTCGAGGCGCGAGAAGGCCTGATCGCGGTCGCGGGGAATCGGCCGCCACCAATGGCCGCCGGCCGAGTCGAAGCGGGCCCAGCGCCACTGATCCTGGTGCCGGTCCCAGTCCCCGATGAACACATCGATGAGGCGGGCGGTGAGCAGCGCGCGCGCGTGGACGCGGTGGTCGGCGTCGTCCTCCAGGCGGTCGAACAGCTCTTCCGTCCCCTCCACGTCGGCCGCGCCGGCGAACCCCGGCTCGTCGTCGGGGGGCTCGGTCGGCCGTTCCTCGATCATCCCGAGCATGCCGGCCGACACGCAGTCGAACCCCGCGAGGCGCGGATCATCGGGCAGCGTCACCATCCGGGGCTGGACGTGGAGCACGCCCGCGGCGCCGAGCAGCGGCGCGACGACCAGCGGTCCGCCGGGATGCGCGGAGCTGATCTGATCCTGCAGGATGGCGCGCGCGAATGTCTCCCGCAGCTCGGGGTGCAGCGTGAACTGCGGGTCCTTGTCCACCGAGCGGAACACGAACTCGCGGCCGTCCGCGGCGAGCAGGCGCAGCGACTTGGTCTGGCGGCCGCCGCCGCAGCGCTCCGGGGTGAGCCCGCCGGCGAACCGCGACAGGTCGAGCACATCCACCTCGATCGGCGTGGTCCAGAGGTCGCGGTGATGGTCGCCGAGCAGCAGCCGGTGGAGCCAGCCGGCCCGATAATGCGCGCCGGCCGTGATGGTGACGCGGCGGCCCGAGTCGCGCGGAGCCTGGCCGCGCGCCGGAGCGACCGGCAGCAGCGACAGGGCGGCCGCCGCCAGCACCAAGCGGAGCGTCACCGCAGCCATAGGCTGAACGCTTCCGTCCGGTTGCCTGCGGCGTCGACCACCGTGACGGCGAGGCGGGCGCGGCGGTCGCGCAGCACGTCGATGCGCATGAACCCGCTGGCGCGGCGGGCGAACCGCGTGCTGTCGAGCGCGGTGATGGCCGATGTGTGGCCGAACGTCCCGCCGCCGCTCACCAGCAGGTAGCGCGCGGCGGAGCCGCCGATGACCTGAAGCGCGTGCTCGTGTCCCGCGGCGTACACGAGCGGCGGCGCGGCCGCGAACCCCCGGCCGAGTGCCGCGCGCATGCGGCCATACGCGGCGCTCGAGGCGTCCTGGCTCGAGATACCGTTGGCGCGGGCGATGGGGTAGATCGATCCGATCAGGGGCAGCGGAATCCATAGCCACGGTTTCACCGCGCGCAGCGGAAAGATGTGCGCGTCCCACGAAAAATAACCGCCGTGCGGGCCGCCGGTGCGCAGCGGGTGGTGCCCGACGACGACGACCAGGCGGCCGGCGCTGTCCCGCAGGGCCGACGCGAGCGCCGCGACGACCTCGTCGGGCGCGTCGGCTGGACAGGACGACGCCGGATGCTGCGGTTTGGGCCCGTCGTGCAGCCACCATTGGGTGTCGAGGGCCACGAGCCGGACCGTGGCGCCCAGATCGACGACGGCCGGCCCGGGACACCCCTCGCCAGGAAGCAGGACGGCCCCCGCCCCGGCGGCGGCGATGAACGCTTCCGCCCGCCGGATGGCGGCCCAGCCGTCCCGGCCATGCTTGTCCCAGTCGTGGTTGCCCGGGACGAAGATTCCTCGGGCGCCGCTCGCCCGGGTGACGCGGAGCTGCTCGCCCAGGCGCCGCTCGGCTTCCGCACGTTCCGGCGCGGCCGTGTCGGGCATGCCGCGCGGGTAGATGTTGTCGCCCAGAAAGACGACGATGGGATTGGGGGCCGCGACGGCCGCCGCCTCGAGGGCCGCGAGGACGGGCTCGCGCGCCGGCGGGGCGGCGGGCTCGCCGGCGTCGCCGACCAGAAAC
>JBOHSP010000244.1:0-1973 GCA_050733275.1 Gemmatimonadales bacterium | reverse complement strand
GTGAGCGCCGCGGGGTCGTTGCCCCAGGTCGCGACGGCCGACTGGCGCAGCTGGATCCCGCGAAAGCCGAGCGCGGCGATGTCGTCGATCGCCTGGCGGTCGTTGTCGTCCCAGGTGATCGCGGCATAGCCAAAGCGGATCCGCGCGGCGGCGCGCGGTGGGGGACGCCACCCCGCTGCCCAGGCCGTGGCCGCGAGGCCGCTGGCGAGAAAGGCTCGGCGATTCATGTACAGCGTCACCGCAGATGCTGCGCGAGCCACTCGATCCAGCGGCGCTGCACGTCGCGCTGCCGGACGGGATCGCTCGGCGCGTGCCCCGCGCCGGGATAGACGACGAACTGGACCGGCACATTATTGTCCCGCAGCGCGTGGTACAGCGCGTACGAGCCCGTGGCGGCGACGCGCACGTCGCCGCTGTTCGACAGAATCAACGTCGGCGCCCGGATCCGCCAGGCGTGGACGATCGGCGACTCGGCGAGCCAGGAGTCGATCCGGTCGCCCACCCACGGCGACGCCGTGATCGCGTGGCGGCGCATGACATTGAGATCCGACAGGTTGTACATGTCGAGCAGCGACATCGGCGCCGCGCCCGCGACGCCGGCCCGCCACGCCTCGGGGTAGCGGCCCAGCAGCCAGGCGGTGAGATAGCCGCCGTAGGACCAGCCGGTCACCGCCATCCGGGTCGTGTCCACGATGCCGCGCCGCGTCAACGCGGCCACGCCCGCCATGATATCGCGCCCCGGGCCCTCCGCCGCGCTCGCCGCGATCGCCCGCTGAAACGCATTGCCGCGATTGTCGCTGCCCCGGTAATTCGGCTGGAACACGAGCCACCCCTGCGCCGCGAGCAGCTGCGCCCGCGTCGAGAACTCTTCGGTGGATGACGCCGTGGGGCCGCCATGGATCAGCAGCACCAGCGAATAGCGGCGCTCCGACGTAAAGCCCGGCGGCAGCGTCAGCACGCCGTCCGCCTGCATGCCGTCGTGCGTCTCCCATGAGAACGCTTCGGTCTGGCCGAGCGCGCGCCCGGCGATCTCGGCGTGAAAGTTTGTGACGCGGCGTGGCTTCGCGGACGGCGACGCGAGGTAATAGAGCTCGGCCGGACGCCCCGGCTCCACGCCCACGAACGCGATCACCTCGCCCGCCCCGGAGCGCGTTCCCACGGACAGATCGGAGACCGCCGCGATGTCGCCGAGCGACACGCGCCGCGGCCGGCCACCGAGTGGCTGGATCCAGAGGGCGGAGCGCGTGCCGTCCGTCCCCAGCACACACAGCGCGAAGCCGTCGGGCAGCCAGGCGAACTCGGTGATGTGCCGGTCCAGCTCGCGCGTGACGGCGCGGCCACGACCTCGTGCCGCGCCTCCAGGACCCGCCCCATCCGCCGTCTCTGCCGTATCCGCCCCATCCGCCACACGCGCCGCGACCGCCGCGGCACGCGCCGGCGCGACGTGAATCTCATCGAGGTTCGCCGGATCGCCATCGCGGGGGTAGGCGTAGGCGATCCACTTCCCGTCGGGCGAAAAGGCCGGGCTCGATTCTCGTTCCCGCCGACCTGTGAGCGCGGTGAGGGCGCCGGTGCCCACATCCAGCAGCCACACGGCGCTCTGGTCGGTGTCGCCGGAGTGCGGCGTCGCGAAACGCACGAAGGCGATGGTGCGTCCGTCCGCCGACCACGACAGGGGGGAGGTGGCGAGGCTCGTCGCCGCGCTCCAATCGCCGCTGGTGAGCCGCCGGGCGTCCCCCGGCTGAGCACTCGCGAACTCCACGATCCAGAGATGGGCCGGCATGGGGGCGCGGGTGGTCAGATACGCATCGTTGCCGGCCTCGAACGCGTCGTTGTAGCGCTCGGTGGGCGCGGGGACGGTGTCGCGAGCAATGTACGCGATGGCGGTTCCGTCGGGTCGCCAGGCGAACTGGCGTACGCCCTCGGGCGCGCGGGTGACGGCTCGCGCTTCGCCGCCATCGCGCGCGATCACG
>JBOHSP010000243.1:0-7612 GCA_050733275.1 Gemmatimonadales bacterium | reverse complement strand
AGCCAGGGACCGATCGGTTTTACGGCAAGGGGCGGATCAACGTCGCGCGCGCGCTGGGCGTGCTTCGGTGAGGGGCGGCGCCTCGTGGGGCTACAGCCGCAAGTAGCCCCACGTATGTAACCGGTCGAAGTCCTCGAACCAGCGATCCCCGATGTCTTTTCGATAGTACATGTTGGGGATCATGATGTTTTCGATGCGGTTGTAGGCCTGGCGCTGCGCGGCTTTCATGGTGGTGCCGAGGCCCACCACGATCAACACCACGCCCGAGGTCCCCGAGACCAGCCACTCGTTGTTCACGCAGCGCACGTCCTCGATGTGCACGCCGTCCCGCGAGGGATTCTTGAAGATGATGACGGCGTCCTTCGAGCTCTTGGCGAACGTTTCGGGGTCGGTGAACGGAAACGGCGGGACGACGATGCGCACCCCCACCTGAAAGCCGCTGCGGGTCTTGAAGCTGGTGATCGTGCCCTCCGCGAGCCGGTAGAGAAACTCGCCGATCGGCGTGAGCATCCCCTCCTGCTGGATGCTGATGGTCGGGTAGCCGAAGCGCGCGGTGAACTCGAGGGGGTAGATGCCGTTGGAGTTCACCATACAGTTCACGTCGATGTAGCCGACGTAGCCCTCCTCGCGCAGCCGCGGCTCCATCTTCTTGAGGGTCGCGTTGAACAGCCGGGTGGGTTCGCTCCAAAACATCGTGGTGCCCATCTCGCCGGTGGACGGCCCGATGTCGCCCGGGAACAGCTTCTTGTGCTCGAAGTTGATGTTGACGGGCAGCACGAACTCCCGGCCGTTGAAGAACGCGCCCGCCGCGACTTCCACGCCCACGATGCGGCGCTGCAGCTGAAACGCCTTGACGCGGTCGGCCCAGGCGCGCTGGTAGTCCTCCAGCACCTGGATCACGTCCTTGCCGTCCTCGTCCTCTCCCACGAACAGCAGCTGCTTGATGTTCTGGGCCTCGCCGCTCGGCTTGATGACGTAGCGGTTCGGGTTCGCCTGCACGAACGCGATCGCATCATCGAACGATTGGAAGTTCTGCTGGGGGATGATCGGCACGCCGGCCTTCTTGAGCTCGTCCTGGCCGAACGCGCGGTCGTCCTCGAGGCGGTCGGTATACGGGGTGCCGCCCACCACGCGCTTGCCCGCCTGGCGCAGCCGCTGGGCCGTGGTGCCCTGGCCCAGCACGTCGTCGAAGATCACGACGTCGGCCCAGGCGACCTCGCGCTCCCAGTCGTCGGTCTTGGGCACGAAGCCGTCGGCGATCTCGCGTTCGCTCGCCGCCTCGATGAACAGCTTGACCTCGTGCCCTTCCTTGACCACCTGCCACGCGATGTCGGCGATCAGCCCGTCGAGCGAGACAAAGAGAAACGTGCGCGGCATCAGCCCCCGCAGATCGTGGGATACGCGATGCCGAGCTGCTCGAGGTAGGTGCGGTGCTTCGCCGGATCGTAGTAGAACTCCCGCATCGCGGGCCGGTAGCGCGCCAGGATCTCACGGTTCAGCTCGATGGCAGGACGGTCCTCGGGCCGGATCAGCGGCCGGTACTGCAGATCCGTGGTCTGGACGGTGCGGAAATAGGCCCAGGCGTCGCGCACCAGCTCGGGGCGCAGCAGGAAGTCGAGCACGGTCATCGCCAGGACCTTGGCGCCCTGCGTCGCGCCCTTGTGGGCGATCGGCGTCGCCATGGCGACCGCGTTGGCCCAGTTGTGGCCCGGCAGGCCCGGAATGTTGGACGGAAATCGCAGCGTCGCCGTGGGCACGTTCCACGAGACGTCGCCGATGTCATCCGACCCGCCGCCGGTGCGCTGGTTGGGGCGGAGCGCCGGTCGCAGCGTATCGAGCCGCACGGCGAGCCCGGAGTCGGGCGAGCCGACCTCGCGCTGCAACGCGCGCGCCAGCCGTTGGTCGGCCTCGCTCCACTGCGGCAGGCCGACCTGCTTGATGTTCTCGTACATCGTCTCGGCGATCACACGATTGAAATGGCCGGGCCAGGCCGAGCCCACGATCCGCACGGCCGCGAGCTCGGTGCCGGTCATGGCGGCCGCGGCCCGCGCGATCGTATCGCCGAGCGCGAACAGCGCCTGAATGCGTGGATACTCGAGCTCGCGGAAGTAGTACCACACCGAGGCGGTGCGCGGGACCACGTTGGGCTGGTCGCCGCCCTGCGGGATGATGTAGTGGGAGCGGTGCTGCAGCCGCAGGTGTTCGCGGCGGTAGTTCCAGCCGATGTTCATCAGCTCGACGGCGTCGAGCGCGCTGCGCCCGCGCCATGGCGCGCCCGCCGAGTGAGCGGTGGTGCCGGTGAAGCTGAACACCGCCGAAACAAGGCCCGTCCCGTTGATGTCGCCCCACGACGTCGAGAGGTTGTCGTCGACGTGCGAGAAGATCACGAGGTCCACGTCCTCGAACAGCCCCTCGCGCACGAAGTACGCCTTCGCTCCGACGAGCTCCTCGGCGACGCCCGGCCAGATCTGAATGGTGCCGGGAATGCGCTCGCGCTCCATGATGCGCTTCAGCACGATGGCGGCGGTGATGTTGACCGCCAGGCCGGAGTTGTGCCCCTCGCCGTGGCCCGGCGCGCCCTCCACGAGCGGGGCCCGACAGGCGACGCCCGGCTTCTGTGACGCCTGCGGGATGCCGTCGATGTCGGAACCCAGCGAGATCACGGGTTTGCCCGCTCCCCACGTCGCGACCCATGCCGTGGGCATCCCGGCGATGCCGGTGCGCACGGTGAAGCCGTTGCGGCGCAGCAGGGCGACGAAGTAGCGCGACGTCTCGATTTCCTGGAAGCCGAGCTCGCCGTAGCTGAAGATCTGGTCGACGATCTGTTGCGTGAATTGCGCGCGCCCGGCGACTTCGCGCGCGGCCTCCTGTTTCAACCCATCGAGGCGCGGCGTGGGCGTTTGGACGGCGAGGGCGAGCAGGATGCCGAGCAACACGAGAGCCTCCGGTGGTTGCGGGGTGGGGGCGGGGGTGGGGGTGAGGGTCTCGAAAGCTGTATATTCCCGCGACACACGTCCAGCACGGAAACCATCTATGCCACGCTCACTCGTTCTCGCCGCCGCCGCAGCCGCCCTTGTTGCCGGGGCGCCGCTCGCCTCGCAGAACCCGTCACCCGTCCGTCGTCCCCCGTCCCCCGCCTGCGCCCCCGACAACGTCGGCCTCACGCTCCCCTCGGGATTTTGCGCCGTGGTGGTCGCCGACTCACTCGGTCGGGCGCGGCACCTCGCCGCGCTGCCGAACGGCGACCTCGCGGTCGCGATCCGCGGCGCGGAGGGCGGGGTGCAGGTGCTCCGCGATACGACCGGGGACGGCGTCGCCGACGTGATCGGCGCGTTCGCCCCGCCGGGCGGCGGCGGCGGCACGGGGATCGCGTTCTCGGGCGGC
This sequence comes from Gemmatimonadales bacterium, assembly GCA_050733275.1. Lineage (GTDB taxonomy): Bacteria > Gemmatimonadota > Gemmatimonadetes > Gemmatimonadales > GWC2-71-9 > 20CM-2-65-7. The sequence continues at coordinate 4,228 of JBOHSP010000243.1, read as the reverse complement.
GCGCTCTACTTCGCAACCGACGCCGCGGTGTTCCGCTGGCGCTGGCAGCCCGGCCAGCTCGAGCCCGGCGGTCCGCCGGACACGGTGGTCAGCGGCCTCACGAACCGCCGCTCGCACGCTGCGAAAGGCATCGCCCTCGGCCCCGGGGGCGCGCTGTTCGTGAACATCGGCGCCCCGTCGAACGCCTGCCAGGAACAGGACCGCACGCCGGGTTCGGCAGGTCAGGACCCGTGTCCTCTCCTGGAGATCGCCGGTGGCATCTGGCGGTTCGACGTGAACCGGACGGGCCAGACCCAGGCGGATGGCGAGCGCTACGCCACCGGGTTGCGCAACGCGCTCGCCCTGGCCGTCGACCCCGCCAGCGGCGATCTGTTCGCCGCCCAGCACGGGCGCGATCAGCTGGCGGCGAACTGGCCGGCGCTCTACACCGAGGCCGAGAGCGCGGAGCTGCCGGCCGAAGAGGTGTTCCGCATCGAGGAGGGCGGCGACTACGGCTGGCCATACTGCTACTACGATCCGGGGCGGGAGCAGAAGGTGCTGGGGCCCGAGTACGGTGGTGACGGCGAGCGGGTGGGGCGGTGCGCCTCAGCCGACGAGCCGGTGCTGGCGTTTCCGGCGCACTGGGCGCCCAACGCAATCACGTTCTACAGCGGGACCGCGTTCCCGGCGAAGTACCGCGGCGGCCTGTTCATCGCGTTCCACGGGTCGTGGAACCGCGCCCCGCTGCCCCAGGGGGGCTACAAGGTGATGTTCGTGCCGTTCGCGAGCGGCAAGCCCGCCGGCGAGCCGGAGGTGTTCGCCGACGGGTTCGCGGGAAGCGACGTCAGCCCGGGGGGCGCGCTGCACCGCCCCACGGGGCTCGCCGTGGGTCCGGACGGCTCACTCTACGTGTCGGACGACAAGGGGGGCAGGGTCTACAAGATCGTGTATCGGCGCTGACGCTACTCCCGCGTCAGCCGCTCGCGGGTGACCGAATCGGCCGTGCGCAGCGCGCGCTCGGAGTCCCACTTGTGGTAGAGCGTGAGACAGGACGCGAGGTTCACGTCGCGGCGCGCCAGGCAGCCTTGCAGCTCGCGGCGATGCTCCGGCAGCTCGGCCTGCCACAACGACTCCGCCACCGCCTGCACGCGCCGCAGCGGCCAGCCCGCCACCAGCAGGCAGCGATCGAGCGGATCGGCGCCGCGGCGGCAGGCCTGCAGCTCGCGGCCGTGCTGGGGGGCGTCGAGGTACCACAGCGAGTCTTCCTGGCTGGTGCGGAGACTGTCCAGCTCGCGGTGCCGCGCCTGCGCGGCGCTGTGGGCCTCGGCCACATTCCAGCGGTGCAGCTGCACGAGGCATTGCGCGGTGCCCCGCTCATCGAGCGAGATCGAGCTGCACTCGACGACCTCGGCGCGCCGGTCGCGCTTTTTGCCGCAGGCGGCGAGCAGCGCGGCCAGGACCAGGAGGGACGGCGTCAGGACGGATCGCATGGCGCCACAACATAGCGAGTCAGCGGAACAGCAGGAATACGTCGTATAACGCGTGTGTCCATGCGGTGATACCAAAGCCCCGCAGCAGGTACAATCCCGAAAAGAACAGCCCCGCGATCGCCCGGAAGACGAACGAGTAGAGCTCCAGCCGGTCGCCGAAGGGGCCGATATAGTGGAAGGCGGAGAAGATCAGGGCGCCGGCAACGGCGGCACCGACCCCGGCGGGAAGCGGTCGCCAGCCGAAGACCCGGCGGGCGAGCCAGGCGAGGACCCCGACCAGCAGGACTCGGAACAGGAGCTCCTCGTAGATCCCCGCGCCGAGCGAGAGCATGAACAGCGTCGGGCGGTCCAGCTCCTGGGTCGCCTGACCGGCCGCGGCCGTCGCCAGGCTGGGGAGGGGCTCGCCCAGGATCGCGGTCGTGAGGCCGCTCACCACCACGCCGAAGGCCAGCGCGAGCAGGATCGATTCGGCGAGCATGGTGCCGAAGACGGCGCCGGCCGGCAGCGCCCCGCGATTCGCCCGGACGTCCCTGGCGATGAGCCACACCCCGACGCCGATCAGCAGCAGCATGAACAGCCGCGGCCCCCACGGGCCGGCGAGCCAGAGGAACAGCATCTGCAGCATCACGTCCGCGCCGTTCCGCACGGCGAGCCCCGTGCCGGAGGCCGGCAGCAGGGCGGCCAGGACCTGATACAGGACGAGGAGCGGCAGCGCGAAGAGCAGGCTGTAACGCGGCGCGCGGGTCGCGCGCCAGTAGTCCCGGTTCATGGCGTGAATCTTATCGCGCTCGAGGCTTCGTACAGAGGCCATACGTGATGATCGTCCCGCTCGTTGCCGTCGCCCTCCTCGTCCAGCAGGCGGACACGGCCCATGCCTACGCCGATTCCGTCGCCCGGCGACTGGTGGCCGGCGCGCGGGCCCGCCGCGAGACCGTCGATCGCTCGATCACCGCCTACGACGTCACGATGCGCGAGCGCATCGGCGTCGCAATTCGCGCGCTGCGGCGCGACCGGATGCTGTTCCGCCGCGAGCTGGCGCTGCGCATCGAGTGGCGGCGCGACTCGGTCAGCCGGATCGAGGTCCTCGGCGCGCGCCAAGCCATACCCGCCGCATTGCCCACGCCGGCCATGCCCGAGCGACTGGAGCGCGAGGTCCCCGACTACGCGTTCGACCCGGCGGACGACCGGCTGACCATCGGCTTCGGCCAGTCGCGCGACGTGCGCGATACCAGCGAGCAAGAGGACGAGGCGGTCCGCCTCATCCATCCGCTCGCGCCGGGCGGCGAGGCCCATTACCGGTTCGCCGCCGGCGACTCGAGCGCCGTGGTCTTTGCCAGCGGTCGCGTGATCCGGCTGCGCGAGCTGCGCGTCACGCCACGACGGCTCGAGTTCCGCCTGCTGACGGGCTCGTTCTGGATCGCAGAGGATTCCTACGCCGTGGTGCGGGCGGTGATCCGTCCCGCGCGCCCGTTCGATTTCGAGCAGGACCTGGAGGATGAGGAAGATGACGACATCCCCGGATTCCTGAAGCCGATCCGCGCGGAACTGCGCTTTCTCACCATCGACTACGGTCTGTGGGAGGGGCGCTGGTGGCTGCCGCGTCTGATTGCGTTCGACGCCGTGGCCACCGCCGGTTCGATTCTCACGGTGCCACTGCGCTACGAGCGACGCTACGAAGACTACGAGGTCACGGGCGACACCACGGCCGCCCCGCTGCCGCGGCTCGAGCGCGAGGTCACCCTGGCCGAAGACTCGGCGGCGCGAGCCCGGTGCAACGCAGGGGGAGAAGGCATCATCTGTAGATGCCGCAACGCCGCGTGCCGCGCGTTCGCGGTCCACGTGCCTCGAGACACGGCGGCCGTGGTCGCGAGCGCCACGCTGCCGGCGCCGTTCGGCGCTATCGGCGACACGCTCCTCGCCGCGGGTGACATGGAACAGCTCGCGCGCGATATCGGCGCGCTCCCCGCGCCGCCCTGGGAGCTGCGGGCGCGGCCGCCGCGCTGGGGACTGGCCCGCTACAACCGCGTCGAAGGACTCGCGCTGGGTGCGCGGGCAGAGGTGGAATTCGGCCGGCTCCGCGCCGACGGACAGGTGCTCGTCGCCACGACCGACGGCACGCCCGATCTCGCGGCGGGGCTGGCGCACGAATGGACCGGGACGCGCGTCCGACTGTCCGGGTACCACCGCCTCACGGCCGTCGATCCGCCCGCCAATCCGCTGGGCATCGGCAACTCCATCGCCGCGCTGTGGCTGGGGCGTGACGATGGGGACTATTTCCGGACGACCGGCGTGGAGCTGACCGTGACGCCGGTGCCCACCGCGGCGCAGCGCTTCGGCGTGCGGGTGTGGGCCGAGCGGCAGCGGGCCGTCGCGAAGCGGACGGATTTCTCCATTCGGCGCGTGCTCGATGCGGACCACCGGTTCCGCCCGAACATCCTCGCCGACTCGGCCGATCAGGTCGGCGCCACGCTCACGTTTCGCGCGCAGCGTGGTCTCGATCCCGAGGCGGCGCGCTGGAGTACCGACGTCACGCTCGATGGCTCGGCGGGAACGTTCGGATTCGCGCGCGCCAGCGCCGATCTCCGGTTTACCACGCCCCTGACCCCGCGGCTCGCGGGCGCCGTGGAGGTGGGCGGCGGCACATCGGCGGGGCGCGTGCCGGTGCAGAGCCGCTGGTATCTGGGCGGTCCGCTCACGCTGCGCGGGTACGGCGGGGCGGCGACGAGCGGCGATGCCTTCTGGCGCGCGCGCGTCGAGGT
>JBOHSP010000242.1:0-2121 GCA_050733275.1 Gemmatimonadales bacterium | reverse complement strand
GTGCTGGCCCAGGTGATGCAGGCGGCGGTCGAGCGCGGCGGCGAGACGCAGCCGCCGCTCGAGTTGGGACGCGAGGTGTGGTATGAAGGTTGACGGCGCCAAGCTGGTGGAGGCGTTCCGGCGGCATCTGCTCGACCACAACCTGCCGGTCACGCAGCAGCGGCTCGCGATCGCCGAGGTCATCTTCTGCTCCGGCGCCCATCTTTCGGCCGAGGAGATCGCGCAGCGAGTAGCGGCCCGCGGCACGCCGGTCGGGACCGCGACCATCTATCGGACCCTGGACCTGCTCGTCAAGAGCGGGCTCGTGAAGGAGCACGATTTCGGCGATGGCTTCAAGCGCTACGAGCCGGGGTCCGGCACACAGCCACACGAGCACTGCATCTGCTCGTCGTGCGGGGCGGTGATGGAGTTCTCCAACGACCGGCTCGAGCGGATGATCGCGCTGCTCGCCGAGGAGGTGGAGTTCCGGCCCCATCACCACCGGCTGGAAGTGTACGGGTTGTGCCGGAGCTGCCAGCAGTCCAACCCTTTAGCGCGCGCGAGGTAGCGGGTTGATCGACTCACGGATGTTCATTCCGACCAAGGCGTTCCTGACCAAGGGCGTCGGCCGGCATCGCGAGAAGCTCACCAGTTTCGAGATGGCACTGCGGGACGCGCACCTCGCCAACTTCAACCTGGTCCGCGTGAGCTCCATCTTCCCGCCGCACTGCGAGCTGGTGGACCGGGAAGAAGGCCTCAGCTTGCTGAAGCCGGGGCAGATCGTCTTTACCGTCGTCGCGGAGTCCGCCACGAACGAGCCGAGCCGCCTCGTGGCCTCGTCGATCGGGCTCGCGCTGCCGGCCGACGCCTCGCACCATGGCTACATCTCGGAGCATCACGGCTATGGCCAGAACGAAATCGTCGCGGGGGAATACGCCGAGGATCTCGCCGCCTCGATGCTCGCCACCGTGTTGGGGGTGCCCTTCGATCCCGACAAGGCGTGGGACGAGCGCCGCGAGCAGTGGCTCCTGTCGGGCGAAATCGTGCGCACCATGAACGTGACATCTACCGCGGAGTGCGGCGCCGACGCGCGCTGGACTACGGTGGTCTCCGCGGTGGCCTTCTGCGGCTAGCGTGAGCGAACCCGAGCTGTCGTTCGCCGTCGCCTTCGGCGCCGGCCTGCTCAGCTTTCTCTCCCCCTGCGTGCTGCCGCTGATCCCGAGTTACGTCGGGTTTCTCACCGGCATGTCCCTGGACGAGCTGCAGGCCGGCGTGCGGCGCGGCGCGGCCGTGTTGCACGGCCTGTGGTTCGTGGCCGGCTTCTCCCTCGTCTTCGTGCTGCTCGGCGCGGCCGCGTCGGCGCTGGGCGGCCTGCTCCGCGAGTACCAGCATTGGCTGGGCCGCGCCGGCGGTGTGCTCATGATTCTGTTCGGCCTCTACCTGCTGGGCGTCCTCCGGCCCGCGTTCCTGATGCGGGAGCGGCGCATCCACCTCGCCGAGAAGCCGCTCGGCTATTTCGGCTCGGCCGTCGTGGGCTTCACATTCGGCGCCGCCTGGACGCCGTGCATCGGGCCGATCCTCGGCGGTATTCTCACCCTCGCGGCCACCGCCGGCGCCCCCGGCCAGGGCATGATGCTGCTCGCCGTCTACGCGCTCGGATTGGCGATCCCCTTCCTGCTCACGGCGCTCGCCCTCGACCGGTTCCTGCGTTGGTTCCAGCGCTTCCGCCCCTACCTCGTCTGGGTCGATCGCACGGCCGGCGCCCTGCTCATCGTGCTCGGCATTCTGCTCGTGACCGACCGGTTCACGCTGCTCGCGGGCTACCTCCAGAGCCTCACGCCCGAGTGGCTGCGGCGCCGCCTCTAGAACCTGCGCTGTCCTGGCGGGTACCCATGCTGACGTTTCCGGTTCTTTCAGGAGAATAGCGATGAGAGGTCTGATCCGCCCGTGGCTCGCCGCCTGCGCGAGTCTGACTGTGCTGGTAGTTGCATGCGACCGCGACGCCCAGGGTGGCGCGGTGAATGACACGACCGCCCGGGACCTCACCCTCGTCCCCGCGGAAACGACGGCGCAGCTCCGCGATGTGCCAGCCCCGCCCGCGCCGCCGGCCCAGCCCCGCACGCAACCCCCGGCGCGCCGCAT
>JBOHSP010000241.1:0-14087 GCA_050733275.1 Gemmatimonadales bacterium | reverse complement strand
GTGTCGCTCGCCAGCGAGTCGGCGCGGGCCGCGCGCGCGCTCGCGGCGTCGGCCGCCTTCATCGCCCGGCCGACGCTCGCGGCGCCCGGAATCTGCGAGCCGGCCAGGATGCTGTCGCGCTGCCGCTGCGTGAGCGTATCGCGATTCACCGCGTCTTCCCGGCTGGCATCGCTTGCGCCGCAGGCGAGGGCAAGGAGGGGGACGATGACCATGCGGATGGCTTTCATGACTGACCTCGTCGTATTGTCCGTGGCCTGGAGGCGCGGCCGGCGACTGCACGCGTCGATCTGCGTCTGGCAACTTTACGTCACACCCCTACACTTGCAACCGCACGTTTCGAGGAGCCACTCGTGAATACCCGTACGATCCTTGCGGTGTTCTGCTGCGTCACGGCCTGTCGCGGACCCGCGATCGCCGATCGCCTGGCGACGGGCAACTGGGTCGATCTCACCTACCCGTTCGACTCCACGACGATCTACTGGCCGACGGCGCGGCCCTTCCGCCTCGAAGTCGTTTCGGCGCAGCGCACGCCGGCCGGCTACTATTACGCGGCCAACAACCTGTCGGCGGCGGAGCACGGCGGCACCCACCTCGACGCGCCCGTGCATTTCGCCGAGGGCCGGCACGCCACCCACGAGATCCCGCTGACCCAGCTCATGGGCCCGGCCGTCGTGATCGACGTCGCCGCGCAGGTCGCCGCGGATCCCGATCACCGGGTGACCCCGGGCGACATCGCCGCCTGGGAAGCGGCGCACGGCGCGATTCCCGCCGGCGCGATCGCGCTGATTCGCACCGGGTGGGGCAGCCGCTGGCCGGACCGCGCCCGCTATCTCGGCACCGCGCGGACCGGCCCCGCAGCCGTCCGGGAGCTGCGCTTCCCGGGCATTCACGTGGACGCGGCGCACGTGTTGATGGAGCGCGACGTCGACGCCGTGGGAATCGATACGCCGAGCATCGATTACGGGCCGTCCACGGCGTTCGACACCCACCAGCTGCTGTTCGCGGCGAACATTCCGGCCTTCGAGAATGTGGCCCATCTCGATCGGCTGCCGGTCACGGGGGCGTTCGTGATCGCGCTGCCGATGCTGATCCGGGGCGGCAGCGGCGGGCCGCTCCGCATCGTGGCGCTGCTGCCCTAGGCGGGCAGGCCGGTCCGCAGGACGTCCTCCATCACGTCCGCAAAGCGGTCGATCTCGCTGAGCGTCGTGTAGACGTTGGGGGTGATGCGCAGGCAGTGGAATTCAGGATGCGTGATGGGCGTGACGATGATGCGGTGCCGGTCGTACAACAACGCCGTGAGTTTGTTGACGTCGAGCTGCGCCGGCGTGAACGACGCGAGACCGCAGGACATCGCCGGATCGTAGGCCGTACGCAGCCGTACGCCCGGGACGCGTTCCAGCCGCCGGGCCCACCGGTCGCGCAGGTAGCGCAGCCGGGCGGCCTTGCGCTCGGCGCCGATCCCCTCGTAGAACGCCAGGGCTTCGGCGATCGCGTTGTGATTCGCGGCCGGGTGCGTCCCGATCTCCTCGAACTTGCGGATGTTTGCGTGCATTTCGGGAGGCGCCGCCATCAGCGGCCAGACCCGCTCGATCTTGGAGCGCCGCACGTACAGAAAGCCGGTCCCGATCGGCGCGGTGAGCCACTTGTGCAGGCTGGTGCCGTAGTAATCGCACTCCAGGTCGTCCCGCGTGAAGGGGAAGTGCGCGTAGGCATGCGCGCCGTCCACGATCACCTCGATGCCGCGCGCGCGGCCCAGCCGGCAGATGCGCTGCACCGGGAAGATCTGCCCGGTGAGGTTCGTGATGTGGCAGATGTGGATGACGCGGGTGCGCGGCGTGATCGCGTGCTCGATGCGCCGGGCGAGATCGTCCAGCGACGGCGGCGGCACGGGGAAGGGAATCTGCTTCAGCACGATGCCGTCGCGGCGCTCGCGCTGCTGCCACGTCGTGATCATCCGCGGGTAGTCCTGCGTGGTCGTCAGCACCTCGTCGCCGCGTTCGAGCGGCAGGCCGAGCTGCACGATCTCGAGCGCCTCGCTGGCGTTGCGCGTGATCGCGAGCTCCTCGGGGTCGCAGCCGAAGCTGGCGGCGAGGCGGTGGCGTACCGACTCGATTTCGGGCTCGATCCAGGACCACATCGTGAGCGCGGGCGCCTGGTTCGACACGGCGAGATAGCGCTGCAGCGCGGCCTGCACGACGCGGGGGCTCGGCGCCACGCCGCCGTTGTTCAGATTGATCATCCCGCGATCGATGTCGAACGCCTGCTGGATCTCACGCCAGAAATCCTCGTCGGCCGCCACCGCTCCGGGACTGCGCCCGTCCACGGCCCGCACGGCGGGGAGAATCCGGGGCAGGGCATCGGACTTGAGTGCCGGGAGCGCGGCCGTAGCCGCGAACAGCGAGCGGACGAAATGGCGGCGGGTGGGCATCAGGAACCTCGCAGCAGGCGGCGGCCGAGGACGCCGTAGGCCAGCAGGTTGACGAGCAGCACGAGCATGCCGAGCACGACCTGGATCCGCGGCGTGAGCGCACCGGGGTAGATCAGCGGCACGATGTAGTGATCGATGAAGCCGCCGCTGTAACCGGCCTCCCCCGCCTTCGCGCGCAACGCGTTCTCGAGCGGCGTCAGGGGACAGATCCAGCCGTAGAGCTCGATCACCACCCCCCAGATCGCGCAGGGGACGTGGACGATCGCAACCCAGCGCCAGCGCCACGTCAGGAAGCCGCCGAACACCACGAACACGATGAAGAGCCCGTGGATGGCGACGACGGCGCTTGCGAGCAGCCGGTAGATCACAGTGGGGAATTACGGCAAAACCCCCCGCCCGGCCAGAGCCGGACGGGGGGTCGGGAAGTCCTGCCGTGCCGCGGTTAGCCGGCCGCCGCGGCGAAAGTATCGATCGGCGCGAACACACTGTTCATCGCTTCCTGGAAGTCCCCCACCGCCTCGAACAGGCGGTCGAGCGCCTCCAGATCCTGCGCCGTCAGCGGCTCGCCGCCGGCGTCGACCCACTCCGTGGACGGGTCGGCCGGATCACCGTTCACGCTGGCCACCACACCGCCGTTCGCGTACACCGTCACGACGAAGCTCGTGCTGTCGTCCGTCATCACGATGCGCGCGACCAGCCGGATCGTCTCGCCCGGCTTCGTGATCCGGAAATCCGCCGTGACGACGAGATTGGGATCGTCGAACGTGGCCGTCTCGATCAGGCTCACCGTGACGACGGGATTGTTCAGCGTGAACGTCACGTTGGCGCGCACGCTCGTCGCCGTCACGTTGAACGTTTCGTCGAAGGTCAGCGTCTTGTTCTGGTCCCCCGCCTGCCCGTTGGAAATGGAGCCGGTCACCGTCGCGTTGGCCGACGTGCTGCCGTTCGTGGTGAACGACGCCGTGTAGTCCAGGTAGGTCGGCGTCCCGCCGGGCCCGTCCACCTGGATGTGGAGCTGGAGCACGGACGCCGTGCTTTGATCCTCGATCGTGAGCGTCCCGATCTCTACGGTCGGCTCGACGACCTGCCCGTCGAGCCCGAGCGCATACAGCACGAACTGCACGCCGGTCAGGCCGGACACGGTGGCGCCCTGCCAGCTGTACTGGTCGGTGGTCTCGTCCCACTCGTAGACGCGGCCATAGAGCGAATCGGGGATGAGCCGGCCCTGCGCCTCCGCGACGCTCAGCGCCGGGACCATGGCCTGGAGACGCCGGCCCCGTAGCACCGCAGGCAGCAGCGCCTGACCGCCCACCCGCTCGAGCCCGGGTCCGACCGCCGCGAGGAGCTGCGCGGTCGGCGCCAGCGCGCTGGGCGCGGCCGGCTCGAGCATGAACGACGTCGCCGCGAAGCTGCGGAAGGCGTCGCTGTCCAGCGCGCCGCCGACGGCGTCGAGATCGGCCGTGATCGCCGCAGGATCCTCGAAGTCGACCGGCGTCGGGGAATCGTCACCGCACGCGGTCGTGACGACGACCGCAAGCGCGAGTCCGGCACGAAGCAGGAACCGCATACTGCGCCTCCGAAACGGGGGAGAGAAGTGAGCCACTAGTTTGCACGCGAGCGACCGCCGCCGATGTGACGGGCGGCACGCAGGCCGGGGTTAGGCAATCACACCGCCGCCGAGCACGCGCTCGTCGGCATCGTACAGCACACCCGACTGACCCGGCGTGATCGCGCGGACCGGCTCCGCGAGGCGCAGCGCGACGCGGTCCGTGCCGAGTGCAGCAATCGTGCCGGGCACCGCGCGCGCGCGGTAGCGGCACTGCACCCACACGACGGCGCCGGGGGCGGGGGGATCGACCAGCCAGTTGACCTCTTCCAGCGACACGTCGTGTCCGAACAACTCCGCGCCGGACCCCACCACGACTTCCCGCGTCTCCGGGCGGATCGCCACCACGTACAGCGGCGCCGCGGACCCGCCGGGGAGCCCCCGCCGCTGGCCCACGGTGTAGCGCGCAAACCCCTCGTGCTCGCCGATCACCGCGCCCGTGGTGGTCACGAGCGGACCGGGCGTGAGCGCGGGCGCGTCCGCCGGCAGGTGACGCTCCAGCACCGCGACGTAGTCGTCATCGGGCACGAAGCAGATCTCGACCGACTCGCGCTTCCCGGCGGTGACCAGGCCGAGCCGCCGCGCCACGGCCCGCGTGTCGACCTTGGTGAGCTCGCCGACCGGCGTGAGCATGCGGCGTACCACCGCGCGGTCGATGCCCCAGAGGAAGTACGATTGATCCTTCCGCGCGTCGCGCCCGCGGTACAGCGCGCCGTCCCGCGCGATCACGTAGTGCCCGGTGGCGATGGCGTCGCACTCGAGGGCGTCCGCGTGGTACAGGAGATCCCGGAACTTGGTGAACGAGTTGCAGCGTACGCAGGGAATGGGTGTCCGTCCCCGGGCGTACTCCGCGACGAAGTTCGCGATCACGTCCCGCCCGAACCGGTCCTCGAAGCTGAGGACGTAGTGCGGGATGCCGAGCGTGTGCGCGACGAGCTTCGCGTCGGTGATGGAATCGAGCGAGCAGCAGGGCCGGTCCGGCACGCTGTCGCCGTAGCAGAACAGCTTCATCGTCGCGCCGATGACGTCGTAGCCCTGCTCGACGAGGAGCGCGGCGGCGACGGAGCTGTCCACGCCTCCCGACATGGCGACGAGCACGCGACCCTTGCCGGCCGTCCCGCCGTCCGGCCGTTCGGCCGTCACCGGTGGAGCACCGCCGACAGCGACCTGACCTTCTCGACAATCCGCGGGAGCACCGTGGCCAGGGCTTCCACATCGTCCACGGCGGTGGCTTTGCCGAAGGAGAAGCGCAGCGCCGCCACGCCCAGCTCGCGCGGCACGCCCATCGCGGTCAGCACGTGCGACGGCTCCACCGCTCCCGTGCTGCACGCCGATCCCGACGAGCAGGCGATCCCCGCGAGGTCGAGGTGCATCAGCAGGGCCTCGCTGTCGGTCCCGGGGATCGAGACGTTGCAGATGTGCGGGGCGCGCTCGGCCCGACGGCCGTTCACGATCGCGTCGGGGACGACCTCGGGCAGCCGGCGCTCGAGCTCCGCGCGCACCGCCCGGAGACGCTCCGCCGCGGCCGCCTGCTCGAGGGCCGCCAGCCGGGCGGCGGCGCCCAGCGCCACGATTCCCGGCACGTTCTCGGTCCCGGGCCGGATGCCGAACTGCTGGCCGCCGCCGTGAAGGATCGCCTCGACCGCCTTGCGGTCACGCACGATCAGCGCGCCGATCCCCTTGGGGGCGCCGATCTTGTGGCCGGAGATGGTGAGGAGCGTGCAGCGGACGTCGCGAACCGATACGGGAAGCTTGCCGAACGCCTGGACGGCATCGGTATGGAACAGCACGCCTGCCTCACAACATCGCTCGGCGATGCGCGCGACCGGCTGGATCGTGCCGACCTCGTTGTTGACCCACATCACGCTCACGACCGCGACGCCGCCGGCGATCGCCTCCGCGAGCGCCCCGTCCTCGACCACGCCGGCGGAGGTCACGGGCAGGACGACCTCCTCGCCCCCCAGATCGCGCACCGCATGCGCCGCGGCGAGGGTGGCCTTGTGCTCGATCGCCGAGACCGCGACGCGGAACGGGCCGCCGCGGGCCCGGGCGGCCAGCGCCGCGCCGATAATCGCGAGGTTGTCGGCCTCCGTGCCGCCCGACGTGAAGATCACCTGGTTCGGCTCGGCGGCGAGCGCCTCGGCGATGGCGCGCTTCGCTTGCTCCACCGCGGCGCGGGCGGCCCGCCCAAACCGGTGGGCCGAGGACGGATTGCCGAACGCGTCGCCGTCGCGCAGGAACGGCAGCATCGCCTCCAGCACCTCCGGCCGCACCGGCGTGGTGGCCGCGTGATCGAGATACACGACGCGCTTGGTCATGGCGAGCGGAATCTACCGACTACAGGGACTGGACGCCAAGCTGCAGGACATCCGCGACTTCCATCGTCTCCCCGGTGTAGAACGGCTCGCCGTAGCGCCGCCGGATCAGCGAGCCGTAGTGGGCCGACTGCACCTGAATCAGTCCGTAGAGATCCTGCCCGGTGGGATAGATCTCTCCCGCCGCCTGCACCCCGTCGAACTGCGAGGCGTAGCAGCGGATCGCCTCCATCTTGACCGCGAACGTGTCCGAGATGTCGACCACGAACGAGGGCTTCACGGGATCCTCGCGGTAGGCGAGCGCATACAGCAGCTTGCGCGGCCGGTGCGCCGCGCCTCCCGTCCCGGGCGCGTACTTCGCGAGTCCCGCAAGGTAACAGGCGTCGCGTCCCAGCTCCGACGCGATGCGATGATCCGGATGGCGCCCGACGGGGAAGGGGAGAATGACGACCGACGGTGTCGTTCGACGAATCAGCTCGACGACTCGTTTTCTCGACGCCTCATTGTTTTCCAGGTGCGCGTCGCGCAGCTCGGCGTTGAGCCGTACCGCGACGCCGAGCGTCCGCGCGGCGCGCTCCGCCTCCGCCTCCCGCGTCGCCGCGTCGCCGCGCGTGCCGCTCTCGCCCTGCGTCAGGTCGAGGATGGCCACGCGGTATCCCGCGCGCGCGGCCTTGGCGAGCGTGCCGCCGCACGTGAGCTCCGCGTCATCCCTGTGGGCCGCGATGGCGAGCAGGTCTACGGTGTCGGTCACGAATCTCCAGATATTACGGATTGCGGATTTCGGATTGCGGATTGTCGCCCGATGAGTTCAAATCCGCAATCCGCAATCCCCAATCCGCAATTCATTCGTATCTCAACGCTTCCACCGGATCCAGCCGTGCCGCCCGCGCCGCCGGCGCGATGCCGAAGACCAGCCCCACCGCGATCGACGCGGCCGTCGCGATGACCGCGCTCCACACCGGGACGGTCGTGGTGAAGTCGAGCAGGCGCTTCAGCGCCTCGCCCACCCCCAGGCCGAGCACGATGCCGATGACGCCGCCCAGCAGCGTCAGCGTCGCCGCCTCGACCAGGAATTGCCAGAGAATGGCGCGTCGCGTGGCGCCCAGCGCCTTGCGCAGCCCGATCTCGCGGGTCCGGCTCGTCACCGACACCATCATGATCGCCATCACTCCGATCCCGCCCACCATCAGCGCGATGCTCGACAGCACCAGCATCACGAAGAAAAACGCGAACGTCAGGCTATCGAAGATACTGAGCACCTCGTCGGACGTGAGCAGGTCGAAGCTGTTGGGGTCCCCGGCGCGCAGCCCGCGCAGGCGCCGCAGCTGCAGCGTGGCGGCATCCATCGCGCGCGAGACCGCCACGCCCTCCGTGGGCTTCACCAGGATGATGAGCCCGTTGACCTCGTCGATGAAGAACCTGCGCCGCGCGGCCTCGAACGGCACGATCGCGGCGATCTCCGGCGTGCCGGGCACCTCGAAAATGTTGGTGGGTCGCTGCCACACGCCCACCACGCGGAACGGGCTGCCGCCGATCCGGAGCACGTGGCCGAGCGGGTTGAGCGTGCCGAACAGGCGGTCGACGGTGCGCTGCTCCACGACCACCACCGGCGCGCCGCCGCGCAGCTCGGCCGGCGTGAACGTGCGGCCGCGCGCCAGGCCGCCGCCCAGGATCTCCATGAAGCGGTCGTCCGCGCCGAAGACACTGAGCTGCTGCGTCCGCTGCCCGGCGTACTCGAAGCGCTGGAACACCTGCGTCCAGATCGCCGCATAGTGGATTTCGGGCAGTCGCGCGATGGCTTCGGCTTCCGCGGCCGTCAGCTTGGGCCGGATGCGGACCTCGCGCGGCAGGGCGTCGGGGTTGAGCGGCGTCTGCGAGAAAAAGCGCAGCACGCGGAACGTCGTCGGGCCGACCACCTCGAGCGTGTTCACGATCTGCTCGCGGAAGCCGGCGACGATCGACGCCATCGACATCACCGTGGCGATGCCGATGACGACGCCGAGCACCGTGAGCGCGGAGCGCAGCTTGTTGGCGCGCAGCTGGTCCAGGGCGATGCGCCAGCCCTCGCGGAGGGAGTGCAGCGCCATCTATTCCTGCCGCAGCGCTTCGATGGGATCGAGCCGGGAGGCGCGATGCGCCGGGTAGACCCCGAAGGCGACGCCCACGACCACGCCGAGCCCCAGCGCCACGCCGATCGACCACGTCGTCACCCGCGCGGGCAGCGGGGAGGCGACCTGCACTGCGACGGCCAGGGCGGCGCCGGTGACCAGGCCTGCCACGCCGCCCAGCAGCGACAGGGTGAGGGCCTCGGCGAAGAACTGCCGCCGAATGTCGCGGCGTGAGGCACCGAGCGATTTCCGGATCCCGATCTCGCGCGTCCGCTCCGTCACGCTCATCAGCATGATGTTCATGATCACGATCCCGCCCACCACGATCCCGATCGCCACCACCGCGGGCACCACGGTGAAGATCACGCGCGTGAGCCGGCCCCAGAACGCGATCAGGCCCTCCCCCGTGTCCACCGTGAAATCGTTCGCCTCGCCGGGACGCAGCCGGTGCGCGATGCGCATCGCCTCTTCGGCGCGCAGCATCGCGGGCGCCACCGCCTCGGCCGTCGGCATTTTCACCGAGATCACGGTCGTCTGCCGGCGGCCGTACATCGCCTCGAACGTCGTCAGCGGCAGCATGACGAAGCCGTCCCACGACTGGCCCAGCACCGTGCCCTTGGGCGCGATCACGCCCTTGATGGTGAGCTGCGTCCCGCGCACGCGGATCGTGCGGCCGATGGCCATCGCCGGGTCGCCGAACAGCTTGTCCGAGACGTCCCATCCCAGCACCGCCACCGGCCGCCGCTGCCGCACGTCGATGTCCGTCAGCGCGTCGCCCGCCGCCAGCGTGTAGTCCTGCACGATCAGGAACGGGGCGGTGACGCCGAAGATGAACACGTCGCCGACGGTGCGGTTGCGCCACTGCACGTCGGCCATCGGCGTCGGCCAGCCGGACTGCAGGGCGATCGCCTGCGCGTCCGGCGCGGCGCGCTCGATGAACGCCACGTCCTCCGGCGCGATGATCGGGCGCCGCTGGATCGCCTTCCAGGCTTCGTCGTCGATGAACCCGACCGCGATCGGCTCGCGCCGGATCTGGAACGCGTTCACGCCCACGCTCGCGCCCGCCAGCCGCTCGCGCACGTAGGCGTTCATCCCCTGGATCACGGCCACCACCGCCACCAGGAACGCCACCGATACGATGATGCCGAGCAGGGTGAAGAACGACCGGAGCTTGTGGCTCCAGGCGGTGCGCAGGGCGAGGCGGATGGCTTCGACGAGGGGCACGGCGGAAAACTAATTGCGGATTGGCGATTGCGGATTGCGGATCGAATTAGTCGAGCCAAATCCGCAATCCGCAATCCGCAATCCGCAATTATTCGTATCGCAACGCTTCCACCGGGTCGAGCCGCGCGGCTTTACTCGCGGGATAGATGCCGAACAGCAGTCCCGTGAACGCCGCGCCGAGCAGCGCGAGGATCACCGAGCCCAGCGGCACGTACGCCGGCACGGGCGTGGTGGCGCCGAGGATGCCGGCGATCGCGCCGCCGATGAGTAGGCCGATGAGGCCGCCGACGGTCGTCAGGGTGGCGGCCTCGACGAGGAACTGCCACATGATGGCGCGCCGGGTGGCGCCGAGCGCCTTGCGCACGCCGATCTCCCGGGTGCGTTCGGTGACCGAGATCATCATGATCGCCACGACGCCGATGCCGCCCACGATCAGGCCGACCGCGGAGAGCGCGAACATCACGACCTTGATGATCAGCGTGCTGCTGTTCACGGTTTCGATGTACTTGTCCTGCGTCACCACGTCAAAGCTGTTCGGCTCGCCCGGCCGGAGGCCGCGCATCGTGCGCAGGGCCATCGTGACGTCGTCGATCGCGGTGAGCAGCGGCACGGTGTCTTCCGGCGCGACGAAGTAATCCATCCAGCCTTCCCAGTACGGGATGTACTTCACCAGCGTGCCGTACGGGATGAACACTTCGTTCTGGTCGCCTTCGCCGAACAAACCGGCGGGCGGATGGTAGACGCCGATGACGGTGTAGGAGAGGCCCGCGATCTGGATGCGCCGGCCGGTGGGATCGCGATTGGCGAACAGTTGCTCGGCGACCTTCTCGTTGATGACGGCCACCTGGCTGTTGGCGACGTCCTCGAGATGGCTGTAGGAGCGGCCGGGCGCGATGTCGCCGCCCGAGACGCTGGGCCAGTCGGCATCCCGTCCCTGGATGCTGACGCCGCTGAGGCGCTTGCCCTCGAACTCGACGTCGGCGCGGGCGTTTTCGTCCACGACCACGAACTTGATCGACGGCAGCGCTTCGAGCCGCTGCGCCTCGGCGCTGGTCAGCGGCGGGCGCCGCCGCCAGGGATTGGGATCGTCGGGGTCTTCCTGCGCCGCGCCGCCCCAGTACCGGCCCACGAAGAACGTCTTGGGGCCGAGCGACTCCAGCATATCGGAGAGCCCCTTGTCGAATCCCGCGATGAGGGCGCCGATCACCATCACGACGATCACGCCGATCGCGACACCGAGGATGGTGAGCGCGGCGCGGACCTTGTGGGCGCGGAGCGACGCGAGCGCGATGCCGACGCCTTCGAGGACCGGGGTCACGGGCTCACTCCTGGCGCAGCGCGGCGATGGGATCGAGCCGCGCGGCGCGCGACGCCGGGTAGACGCCGGCGACGATGCCCACGCCGCCGCCGATCACCACGCCGAGCACGATCGATCCAGGCGACACCGCGGCGGGCAGCGGCGTGACGGCGTCGAGCAGCGCCGACAGGCCGATGCCCGTCAGCACGCCGACCGCGGCCCCCACCGTCGCGATCGTGGTGGACTCGGCGAGGAACTGCCGCAGGATGTCGCCGCGGCGCGCGCCCAGCGACTTGCGGAGCCCGATCTCGCGCGTGCGCTCGGCGACGGCCATGAGCATGATGTTCATGATCACGATCCCGCCCACGACCAGGGCGACGCCCACCAGTCCCGGCCCGACCACGAACAGGATCCGCTTGATCCCGCCCCAGAACTCGAGCACGCCTTCGGATGTTTCCAGCACGAACGTGTTTTCATGCCGGGGGCGCAGGTGCCGGCGGCTGCGCATGATCCCTTCGGCCTGGGCCATCGCCTCCCGCATCAGCTCCAGCGAGCCGGCCTTGACGATCAGCGCGTCGACGACGCCGGGCGGATTGACCTCGTCCTGGATGGGCGAGAGGGCGGGGGCGATCGCGAAGCGGTCGAGCGACCAGCCGAACAGCTTGCCCTGCTCCTCGACCACGCCGATCACGCGGTAGGGAAGCCCGGCGATCTTCACGTGCTTGCCGATCGGGTCGCGCCGCTCGAACAACTTCTGGGCCACCTCGAACCCGATCACCGCGACCGGCACGCCGCTGCGCACTTCCTGCGAAGTGAACGCGCGTCCCTGCACGATGCGGAGGTTCTTGATGTCGAAGTAGCGCTCGGTGGCGCCCGTGACCTCGGCGTCCAACACCTGCTTGCCGTTGGCCTCGATGGTGATGCGGCTGGACGACTCCCACGCCGTCAGCACCGGCACGGTGATCCCGCGGCTGACGGCCTGCGCGTCGCTGAACGTGATCCGCGGGCGCCGGCGCCAGGCGCGCCACGCCGAATCACTGACGTGCGGCGTGAAGTTCGGCAGCCGCCGCAGGTGGAACGTGTTGACCCCGATGATCCGCCCGGCGAACTGCTCGGTCATGTAGGCGTTCATCCCGTTCACGATCGACCACGCGGCGATGAGGAACGTCACGCCGATGAACACGCCGAGCAGCGAGAACCCGCTCTTGAGCTTCTGGGCGCGGAGCTGGCCCAGCGCCAGGCCGATCGCTTCGAACAGCGGCACTAGGCGGCCTGCTGCTGGTCGGTCGCCACCAGGCCGTCGCGCAGCGTGATCACGCGCGCGGCGTGGGACGCGATGTCGTGCTCGTGCGTCACCATCACCACCGTTTGGCCCTGGCGATGCAGCTCGCCGAACACGTGCATGATCTCGGCGCTGGTGGTGGAGTCGAGATTCCCCGTCGGCTCGTCGGCAACCAGGATGCTCGGCTCGTTCACGAGCGCCCGCGCGATCGCCACGCGCTGCCGCTGCCCGCCCGACAGCTCGTTGGGCTTGTGCTCCATGCGGTCGCCCAGCCCCACCCGCTCCAGCGCGCGCGCCGCGCGGCGCCGCCGCTCCCGCGCCGGCAGCCCGGCGTAGATCAGGGGCAGCTCCACGTTGTGCAGCGCGTCGGCGCGGGGCAGTAGGTTGAACGTCTGGAACACGAAGCCGATCTCCTTGTTGCGGATGCGGGCCAGGGCGTCATCGACCAGGGCGCTCACCTTCTGGCCGTTGAGCCAGTACTCCCCGCTGGTCGGCGTGTCGAGGCAGCCGATCAGGTTCATGAGCGTGGACTTGCCGGACCCCGACGGGCCCATCACGGCCACGTACTCGTTGCGACGGATCTGGATGCTGACGCCGCGCAGCGCGCGCACCAGCTCCGACCCCATGTCGTACTCGCGCGTGAGCTTGTACGTCAGGATGACGATGTCCGGGAGCGGCGTGTCGCCCGTGCGGAACTCCTGGCGCGGGCCGTGGCTCACGAGCCTCTCCGCGCGGTGTCGGCCGGCTGGCTGGCGTGGACGCGCGCGCCTTCCTTCAGGTCGCGGATCGCCTGGTAGGGGCCGGCGACGATCGTCTCGCCTTCGCGCACGCCCTCCAGCACCTCGAAATGCTCCTCCCCCGCGATGCCGACCCGCACCGGCCGGAACGTCGCCACGCCGTTCTGCACCACGAACACGCCTTCGGTTTCCTTCCTCGCCTGCGCGGTGTCGGCCGGCCGCTGCTCCGTCGCCACCGGCGCGTGCTCGCGCACCGTGAGCGCGATGATCGGCACGGCGAGGGCGTCCTCCCGCGTGTCCGTGATGATGCGCGCCGTCGCCGACAGGTCGGGCCGCACCTCCGCGGGGGGATTCGCCAGCGTAACCTCGACCTCGTAGTCCACGGCCCGGTCGGTCTGGCCCGGCACGTTCGACGCCCCCGTCAGGATCGCGCTGTTGGAGATCTTCGTGACGCGGCCCATGAACGTCGTGTCGGGGAACGCATCGATCGTGACCTCGACCGAGTCCTGGAGCTCCAGGCGGACGACGTCGGTCTCGTCCACCTGGACCACCACCTGGATGACCGACAGATCCGAGATCGTGAGCAGCAGCCCGGTCTCGCGCGAGAACGTGCCGGGCACGGCGACCTCGCCCTCCTCCACGGCGAGCCGCGTGACGCGGCCGGCCATGGGGGCGACGAGCCGCGACTTCGCGAGCTGGTCGCGGGCCTCCTGGAGCCCGGCCCGGGCCTGCTCCACCATGTGCTCGGCCGCCGTCAGGTTCGCCTCCGCGATATCGAACGCCGTCTGCGCCTGCTCGAGCTGCTCCTGCGACACGAGATTGGGGTTCTGGCTGCGCAGCTCCTTGGTCCGCTGCAGCGCGCGCTGCGCCTGGTCACGGTTGGCCCGCGCCTGGACGGCCTGCGCTTGGGCCGACGAGCGCGCCGCCTGCGCGCGCTGCAGGTTGGCCTGGTAGATCGTGGGATCGATCTGCAGCAGGAACTGCCCCTCCCGCACCAGATCGCCCTCCCGCACGCCGATCCGTGTGATCCGGCCCGTGATGTCGGCGCTCACGTCCACCTTCTTCTTGGGCTGAATCTTGCCGCTGGCCG
>JBOHSP010000240.1:0-1986 GCA_050733275.1 Gemmatimonadales bacterium | reverse complement strand
GGCGCGCCCACTGCGCGACGAGCAGCGCGTGGCTGTCGTGCGCGTGGATCAGCGCCGGCCCGAACGCGCGGATGGCCGCGGCCACGCGCCAGGTCGCGAGCGGGTCGGGTCCGAGCCACCAGGGCACGCCCTGGATCGGGACGCCATCGGCCGCGGCGCGGCGCGCCAGCTCCCCGCCGCGTTTCGTGACGAGCAGCTGGGTCACGCCGCTCTCGCGCTCGAGCTCACGGCACAGCAGCCGCACCTGATTTTGTCCCCCGCGCCACTCGCGGCCGGAATCGACGTGGAGGACGCGCACGGTGGCGGGCTACGCGGGGACTTTGACCACCGTGGAGAGCACGCGGCGCAGCTCGTCCAGCTTGAACGGCTTCTGGAGGAACGGGCGGCCCAGCTCCTCGAGGAAGGCGAGCGTATCCCCGCGTACCGTGTCGCCCGTCGCGAAGATGATCCGCTCGGCGACGGTGGGATGCATCTGCGCCAGCGTGCGGAACATCTCGCGGCCGCCGAGGCGCGGCATGCGCAGGTCGCAGATGATCACGTCGAACGGCTGCGTCAGCGCGCGCTTCAGGGCCTGGCTGCCGTCGGAAGCCAGGACGACCTCGTGCCCCCAACTCTCGAGCGTGGCCTGCATGTAGTGCAGGATGTGCGGTTCGTCGTCCACGACGAGGATGCGCAGCCGCTCCCCCCGGGGGGCGCCGCCGGCATCGGCGGGAGCGGCGGCCGCTTCGGGCCGAGCCGCTCGCGGCGGGGGCACGGCCGCCGGCAGCTCGACCGTGAACGTCGCGCCCCGGCCGCCGCTGCCGCCCGGATCGACCGAGATCGACCCGCCGTGCTCCTTGACGATGCCGTAACAGATCGACAGGCCCAGCCCCGTCCCTTCGCCCTCCGATTTGGTGCTGAAGAACGGCTCGAACACCCGCTGCGCGACGGCCGGCGGGATGCCGGACCCGTTGTCGCTGATACTGACCGCGACGCCGTCGGGCTGACACAGGGCGCGCATGTCGATCCGTCCGCCGACGACGCCGGCGCTGGTGATCGCCTGCGCCCCGTTGTTGATGATGTTGACGAACACCTGCTTGATCTGGTTCGCATGCACCGCGACCGCGGGGAGGCCCGGCTCCATGTCGAGCGTCAGCTCGATCCGCGACGCGAGGAGCTGATTGCGCAGCAGCTGCACCGTCGATTCGAGGATCGGCCGCAGCGATTGCAGCTCCCGCACGCCCTCCTGGCGGCGCGCGAACGACAGCAGGTTGCGCACGATCGCCGATGCCCGCTCGGCCTCCTGCCGGATCACCGCCAGCGGCTCGGCGAGCCGCGGAGGCACGTCGGCGGCCTCGCCCAGCAGGTCGCTGAATCCCACCACGGATGCCAGCGGGTTGTTGAGCTCGTGCGCCACGCCCGCGATCAACTGTCCGATGGCCGACATCTTTTCCGACTGGAGCAGCTGCTCCTGGAGGCGGCGCTTGTCGGTTTGGTCGTCGAACAGCAGCACGGCCGAGCCGGGCTCGCCGCTGGGGATGGCCGTGACCAGCAGGATCCGCTCACCCGAGCGGACCTCGACCGGCCCGAGGCTCGGCGCCTGCAGCGTGCGGGCGATCGGATCGGCCCACGCCGGCGGCACGAGCGTGATCCAGGGGCGCCCCGGCAGTGCCGTCACCGGGAGCTGCGCCAGGTCGGCGAACACGCGGTTGGCCCGGCGCACGGTGCCTTCGGGATTGATGTAACACACGGCCTGGTTCAGCGCATCGACCGTCTGTTCCCATTCGCGCTTGCCGCTCGAGAGCAGCTCGACGAGGCGGACGTTTTCCAGGGCGATCGCCGCCTGCGCGACCACGGCGCGCACGAACGTCAGCGCCGCCTCGTCGAACGATCCCCGTCGTTCCCCCTCCGCGGAGAGCGCGCCGATGGTCCGCGTGACGGAGGCGATCGGCGCGCCGATCCAGCACGGCGGCTCCGGCCGCGCGACCGGCGCGTCGAGCTCGGCGG
>JBOHSP010000239.1:0-4847 GCA_050733275.1 Gemmatimonadales bacterium | reverse complement strand
TTTTAAGTCCCTTGCGTCTACCGTTTCGCCACCCGGGCCCGCCGGAATCTACTGGGGCGTGAACAGCTTAGGAAATGATCGCGCGCTCACGGCAACAGCGGGGCGCGATGGAGCAGCCATCCCAGCACCTGTCCGGCCAAATGCCACAGATTCCGCGCCTGCTCGGGCGCGAATGCCGCCTGAATCACCACACCGACGAGCGATCCGTACAACAGCAGGAGCCAATCCTTCCGTCCCAGTCGCTCCATCGACTCTTGCAGATGGCCGAGGGCACCCCGCAACGCGTCGGCCTGTGCCTCGGATAACTGCTGCGTCCGCACGGTCTCCGAGTATATCTGGTCCAGGCTCGGCGCGATCCGTTGCCGTTCCTCCAGAGAAAATGGCGTGTTGTGCAGGGCGTCAGCGGAACTCACGGGGGCGAACAGCGAGCGATCATCAGCAGCGACCTCCCACAGGTCGGGGCCGCTGTCTTCCCTGACTCGTCGGAGCCAACCCAGACACGCGGTGAGAAGGGCATCCCACGACACCCACTGCTGGTTTTCTCTGGGTGTCTGCCTCCCTGGTGAATACGCGATGCCGAACGGGCCGTACGGTCGACCACCGATCTCTCCGTACGGCGGCGGCGGCAACTCCGTGATCGCGAAGAAGAAGCGGGTCGAGGTGTGGACCAGCGCCGGTACGTAGCGTTCCAGATAGCCGAGAACTTCGCCCGGAATTTCTTCTCGGATGATGTCAACCTGTGGAGAGAAGCCCTCGGCCGTCACCGCTGCAAACAGCTGATTCCACTGGCTGATCCGCAAATCGGACTTCGTCATAGTTCACGATGGCGCGCACATCCCGTCCGTCCACCCCGGAATCCCCTATACGGCCTTCCGGTGGTTCCCCCTCAGTCAGTCAAGGTGTGACCAAAGGGGATGGGGAAGTGGTGCGCACCGTCACATTCGCTCGGCACGCATCCCGCCGCCGGCCGATATGACTGCGATCGCGGGCTCGCGCCCGTGGGCTTTCCGGAATGCAACGCGAATCTGCTCGGCGATCCTCTTCCCCTTCCCGCTACCCCCGTCCCCCGACCCGAGGAGCACGATCGCCGCCCCGCCCCACCCCGCCCCCGTGAGCCGCGCGCCCAGCGCCCCTGCCCGCTTCGCCGCCGCGACGATGGTGTCCAGCTCATCGGTGCTGCACTGATACAGCCGGCGGCAGGACTCGTGCGACTCGTACAGCAGCGCGCCGAACTGCCGCAGCCGGCCGCGCCCCAGCAGCTCCGCCGCGTAGCGCGTGCGCGCGGTCTCGCTCACGACATGCACGGCGCGCGAGCGCACGGGCTCCCGGAGACTGCGCTTGAGCCGCGCCAGCCACTCGGCCGGCCAGCTCGCGAGCCACGTCAGCTCCGGCAGATCGACCTTGAGGCGCTGCACCGCCGCCTCGCACTCGGCACGCCGCAGCGCCAACGCCCCCGCGCGCAGACCGGGGCGCGTCCCCGTATCCACCAGCAACAGCCGGGCGCGAAACGGGATCTGCGTGGCCGCGAGCGACGCCGCCTCCAGCAGCAGCGCGTGGCGGGGCCTGGCGAGCGCGGCGATCGCCTGATCCATCACGCCGCAGTCCACGCCCACGTGGTCGTGCTCGGCCCGGAACGCGATCCCCGCGATCTGACGCGGCGTGAGCGTCGCGCGGGCCAGCGCGAGCACCGCCCTGGTCGCCGCGACGGTGAGGGCCGACGACGACGCGAGTCCCGCGCCGGCGGGCACGTCGGAGGCGATCGCGAGACGCACGCCCAGCGTCGCCGGGAGCGCTTCCGCCGTCCACAGCTCGCGCAGCACGCCGGCGAGGTACGCCGCCCAGCCGCGCGGCAGCTCCTCCTGCCAGCGCACGCGCACCGGCCGGAGGTGGCTCGCCGACACCGCCTCCAGGACGCCGGCGGCGGCCGGGCCGACGGCTACGGAGGCCCGCGGCGCGATCGCGATCGGCAACACCGGGCCGCCGTTGTAGTCGGTGTGCTCGCCGATCAGGTTCACGCGGCCGGGCGCCGACGCCGCCGCGCGCGGCGCCATGCCGAAGGTCTCGCGAAACAACGCTATCGCCGGTCGTGGCATCAGTTTGACAAGTTTTCGAGGCAATGCTAGCGTATCGCGGCCGTGTGCACCATGATTTCAGTTCGCCCCCCCGTCCCCCAGCGGAGTTGACGTATGCGGTGGTTCGCGTTCCTGCTGTTCCTCCCTTCGCTCGCCGCCGGCCAGGGATTCGGCGTCTACGAGCAGGGTACCTGCACGATGGGACGGGCGGGCGTGGCCGCCGCGAGCCCGTGCGCGGACGGCTCGGCGGTCTTTTTTAATCCCGCCGGCCTGGCCGGCCTCCCCGGTACGCGCGCCAGCCTGGGCGTCACGCTGATCTCCGCGACCGGCAACTTCACCGACGACTTCCTGGGCCACACGACGGACCTCGACAACCCGCTCATCCCGGTCCCCAACCTCTACATCACGCACCAGATCAACCCGCGGCTCACCGCCGGGATCGGCGTGTATGCCCCCTACGGCCTCGAGACGCGCTGGCCCACGGAGGGGTTCGAGGGACGGTTCGTCGGCTACAATACCGATCTCAAGTCGATCTATATCCAGCCGACCGTCGGCTACGAGCTCAGCGACCGCCTCAAGTTCGGCATCGGGATCGCCTACATCACCAGCAGCCTCGAGCTGCATCAGCGGGCCGACCTGTCGACCACCGTGCTTCCGGATGCACTGGCGATTCCGGCAGGCCTGCCACCAGGTACGACGTTTGGGATGCTGGGCGTCGCCCCTCAAACTGACTTCGCCGACGCGAAGCTCGATGCGAGCGGTAGCGGCTTCGCGGTTAATTTTGGAGCCGTCTTCAAGATCACCGATCGGCTGACCATTGGCGGGCACTGGCTGACTCGCAAGAAAATCGATTACGATGGGGATGCGACCTTCTCGCCGGTGGAAACTGGCCTCGTTCTCCCGACCGCACTTGGCCCGCTTCCGGCTGGTACACCTGTGGATGCTGTGCTCGCTACGCAGTTCGGGTCCGGCGGAGCGCTTTCCAACGGTCCAGTCTCGACATCGCTCTACATGCCTCCCCAAGGCACCCTCGGCTTCGCGTACAAGCTGACGGACGACTGGACGTTCATGGCGGATTACCACCTGGTCGTGTGGGGATGGTTCCGCGACATCGTGATCGACTTCGCGAACCCGACGACGCCGGACCTCACCCTGACCCCGGACAATAACGACACGCACGGGTTCCGGTTCGGGACTGAGTACGCCTATTCGCCCACGCTGACGCTGCGCGGCGGGTATCTGTACCACGGCGAGGCCTCGCCGCCCGACTTCGTGACGCCGCTCTTGCCCGAAGCCGCGCGCAACGAGGTGACGATCGGCGCGGGCATCGTGGCCACGCCGTCGCTCCGGCTCGACCTCGGCTATCAGTACATCAAGCAGAACGACCGGCGCGGGCTGGTGAGCACGACCGGCGGCAACACCGGGCTCTACAAGTTCCAGGCGCACCTGTTCGGCTTCGGCGCCTCCTATACCTTCTGAGGGACCGCGACCCCATGATCCGCACGAACCAGCTCTGCGCGGCCGCCGCCCTCGGCTTCACCGTTGCGCTCGGCGCCTGCGACCACGAACAGGTGAACCGCCCGTTCGGCAACGTGGCGATCGACCCGCTGTTCGAGCGCTACGTGTCGATGGGCAACTCGATCACGGCGGGGTTCCAGTCGGCCGGGATCAACGACAGCACGCAGCGGCAGTCGTACGCCGTGTTGCTCGCCCAAGCCATGCGCTCGCCATTCCAGGCGCCGCTGCTCAACTGGCCCGGCTGCCCGTATCCGATCGACAGCGTGTTTGTCGTCGACACGGTGACTGGATCGCCGACGCGCGGGCTACCGCACCGTATCACCAACACGTTCCGCGACGACCTCTGCGCGCTCCGCAGCACGGAGCGCACCCCGCTGCCGTTCGTCAGCAATACGGCCGTACCCGGCGCCGAGGTCATCGACATCTACTCGAACCTCGATACCGCCTCCAGTGCCAACCCGCTCACGACGTTCATTCTCGGCGGGCTCACGCAGGTGCAGATGGCGCGGCGTGCCGATCCGACGTTCGTGACGGTCTGGATCGGCAACAACGACGTGCTCGGCGCTGCCACCAATTCAGCCAATGGGGGCGACACGACGCTGATCACGCCCGCGGCGACGTTCGCGCAGCGCTACTCGGCGATGTTGGACTCGCTGGACGAGATCGGGCCCGAGGGCGGCGTGCTGATCGGCGTCGCCAACGTGACGATAGCGCCGTTCTTCTCCCTCGGCGCCACCTACTGGGCGATCGACAACGGCCAGGTGCCGGGCGCGGCGTTCCCGCCCACCATGGTCGTCGATAACAACTGCGCGCCGCAGGCGACCGGTATTCCGGGTGCGCGTGGCGATTCGACGTACGTGCCGTTCCTATACGGCTTTGGGTTGCTGGCGCAGGCCACCGCAGGCTTCCCTGCCACGCTGAGCTGCGCCGACACCGTCCCGCAGGTGATCGTGCCGGCCGAGCTGCGGGCGCTCGTCGCGGCGGTGGTGGCGTACAACGGGACCATCGCGGCCGCCGCGACGGCGCGGGGGTGGCCGTTCCTCGATCCCACGCTGCTGTTCTCGGCGTTGCCCCCGGGGGCTCTCCCTGCGTTCCCGAATTCGATCGGGCCCGACGCCGTGGAGCGGCCGTTCGGCGATTACATCAGCCGCGACGGCATCCACCCGAGTGCACTCACGCATCGGCTCATCGCGAACGCGCTGGCGACGACGATCAACGCGGCCTACGGCACGGCGATTCCGCCGATCCCCTGAGCGC
>JBOHSP010000238.1:0-3306 GCA_050733275.1 Gemmatimonadales bacterium | reverse complement strand
ACGCGGGCGTGCCCATCGTCGCCGGGACGGATTGCCTGGCGGGGATGTGCCTCCATCGCGAGCTGGAGCTGTACAGCCAGGCGGGCATCCCCAACGCCGCGGTGCTGCGGCTCGCGACCTGGGGCGCCGCGACGGTCGCGAATCGCAACGACCAGCTCGGCGCGATCCGGCCCGGCTATCTCGCGGATCTGATTCTGGTGGATGGCGATCCTGTCGCCGACATCTCGAACATCCGGCACGTCGATATGGTGATGAAAGGCGGCGTGCTCTACGATCCCGCGGCGGTGTACCGGGCGCTGGGGGTGTTGCCGTGGCGCGAGGCCGCGCCCTAGCGCTCGATCGTAATGTCCCGCCGCGCCACCGCGCGGCCGCGCCCCAGAGCCGCCACCTCGATCCGATACGATCCGGACGGGAGCCCCCGGAGGTCGAGGACCAGCGAGCGCGCCGCTCGCCCGTCTTCCACCTCCGCCAGCTCCTGCCATTCGATGTGCGTGGCGGCGCGGCGCTGGGTCAGGCCGAGGGCCGTCGTCGCGCGGCGCAGCCAGCCGGCGCGTTCCGGCGTCACGGTAACGGACAGGTTGAGCGTCTCATGCGCCGCAACGCCGTAGACCTCCCAGTACAACCCCAGGCTCCCCGGGCGGCGGAGGCTCGCCGAGCCATGCAGATGAGGCAGAACGCCGTCGAGCTGCTCGGGCAGCGACGGAGGTGGCCGGAACAGGAGGATATCGGAGATGGCCAGATTATCGACCGCAACGGGAGATGAGTAGGCGAGCCGCGCCCGTGCCGCCCGCCGGGCGTCACGCGCCACCAGCTCGAGGCTCACGAGCTGCGACGCGCACGACGACGTCGCCACGAAGCGGCCGGTCGTGGCGGCGCTATCACTCCGTGCGATGACGGGTGGATGGCGCTCGTCCTGCGTCACCACCAGCGCCGCGTGCGGCGGCACGCGGGTGAACCCGGTATCGGCGCCCACGTCGAACGCCGCCACAACCAGGCACGAGTCGCCGCGCCGGAACACGCCCACCTGGTGCGGCAGCGCGACGAACGCCGTCGCGTACGCCGGCGCGTGGCGCTCGCGCGGGCGCACGGCCTCGAGGTCCCACGCCGGATGGGAATCGGCGGATTCCGGAAAGAAATGAAAGCCGGGCTCCGGCCCGTGGCCAGTGATCGTCGGCTCCCGCATGCTTCCCGGAGGCACCTGAGTCCTGGTCCAGTGCGTGGGCCAGCCGTAGCGGAGCGTCAGCTCGGTGAGATCGTCGCGCCAGCGGACGGCGTAGGGCGAGCGCCCGTCCTCGCCGATCCGCGCCATCGTCCTGCGGGCGAAGTGCTCCGTGCGCCGATCGTTGGCCGGCAGCGAGTAGAGCGGCTGCGCCAGCCACCAGATCCGCTCGGCCATCGCGATCCGCGCGTCGCAGTCCGCCCGCTCATAGCGCCGCCCGAGATCTTCCTCGAGCAACAGCGAGATATCGGTCCAGCGGCAGCGCTGCTCGGCCGGCATGTCGCCCAGCGAACGCGTGAATGCCGACTCGGCCGCCGTGTAGTCGCCGCTCACGTGCAGCGCGAGGCCCGCGAGCGCCGCGCACCACCACGACGCGGCGCGGCAGGCGCCCGCGGCGGCGATCGCATCGGCGCCGCGATCGGCCTCGAGCAGATAGCGCACCCGCTGCCCCGCGATCCATGCGTCCCCCGGCAGGACGGCAGCCACGCTGTCGAGTGCCGCAAGCAGTCGCGCGCGGGCGCGCCGAATCGCTTCGGGCTCCTCCGGAGGTGGAGCGGGCGGCCGGTCGTCCGGCGGTTCGTGCCAGTAGCAGAAGCGGCCGATGTATGCGTCGCACGGGTGGGAGCCCGAGCCGCCGAACGGCAGATTCTGGCGGCGCGTGAACTCGAAGCGGGACTGGGCGTCGCGGGCCCTGCGCAATACGGTTGCGGAGTCGGGTTGCTGCGCCCCGGTGGCCGCGGCGGGCAGCGCGAGCATCGCCGCCAGCGCCGCGGCGCCGCGTCTCAGGCCTTCACCATGGACCAATGAGCGTGGACGATGCGCCACCCGTCGCTGCTCCGCCGGTATACCGAGGTCGCCTTCCAGCGCGTCAACGGCTGGCCGTCGGGCGCGATGGGTTGGTACCCCATCGTCAGGATTCCGATGTCACCGTACAGCTGCACCTTGGGGTCCACGATTTCATAGCGGTGCTGGGGAATCTTGCCCGTCAGAGATGCAAGATAGCGGTGCAGCGCGGCGAGGCCGTCCACGCGGTGCTGCGCCCCGATGTCATCGAGGTACGTCACGTCATCCGCGCACCGGGTCGCGTACCCGGAGGTGTCGCCGCTGGACCACCGCTCCAGTGCGCGCTGCTCCTCGGTCAGAATCGCGGTCTGCTCGTTGCCGGGGGGCACGCGCACCTCCCTTCCTTAATTGAGGGTCGCCAACCAGATATCCGCCTCCGTCGTGCGGCGGGTGTAGTACATCGTGCGCCCGTTGGGCGTGAGCTGCGGCGGGCCGATGACGTCGTGCGTCACCTCGAAGACCTTGCGGACCGCGCGCGTTTCGCGGTCCACCACGTACAAGGCGTTTCCCCCCGACACGAACAGCAGCCGGCGGCTGTCGGGCAGCCACACGGGCCACTCCCCGAACGTCGTGAGACGATCGTAGCGCGCCGTGCCCAGGGTGTGCACGACCACTCCCTGGTCGGTTGCGGCGATCATCCCCGCGAGACGCCGGCCGTCCGGCGACCAGGAATGGGGCGCAAACGGCACGAGCGAATCGGGCGGCTGGGGGAGCCATTGCGGCTGCTGGGCGCGCCAGGGCCGGGTGGGATCGAAGATGAACGCGTGCGCGCTGTCCAGGCGTGTCGTGGCGCCGGCCATGCGCGAGCCGTCCGGGGACCAGACGGCGTAGGCGATGTTTTCCGGCTCGTCCGTGAGCTGCGTGAGGCCGCTGCCGTCGGGACGGATCTTCCAGAGCTGCAGCGGCCCGCCGCGGTCGGAGAACGCCGCGATCCACTCGCCGTCGGGCGACCAGCGGGGCACCCGATCCGAGCCGCTATCGCGCGTCACCTGCCGCGGCGAGCCGACGCCGTCAGCCCGCATGACGTAGAGATCCCCCTCCGGCTCCACCAGCGAGTAAAACACCACGTACCGGCCGTCGGGCGAGGGGGCGGGATTGGCCCAGCGGCGCGTGCCGCGCGTCAGCCATTCCGGTTCGCCGGCCATCGCGCCGCGCACCGGATCGAACCCCGCGCGCTGCACGTTGGTCGTGGACAGCACGGAGCTGTACGCGATGAGCCGTCCATCCGCCGAGATGCTGATGTG
>JBOHSP010000237.1:0-11490 GCA_050733275.1 Gemmatimonadales bacterium | reverse complement strand
CCCAGAACACTTTGTCCAGGTTGGTGAGGCGGACGTCCTTGCCGTCGATGGAAAGGGTCGCCGTTCCCGCGGCAGGAATCCTGACGGGTGACCGGGCCACCGCGCTCAGTCCAGCCGGCGGTGGGTTGTGCGGGCTGCCGGCGGGGCCGGTGGACGCGTGTTCGGATCGAGCTTCGGCGGCCGCTGGCCGTGGCGCACGGCGCCGGCGACCGGCACGTGCGTGAGCAGCTCACCGGCGGCGACGCATCGCAGCATCAGCCCGCCGCGGCTCATGTCCCCGCGCCCCACGAAGTCGGCCGGGAACAGCAGCCGCTCGCCGAAGACGTCCACCAGCGGCCCTACGTACTTGTCCGTCGCAATGCTGCCGAGCAGCACCGCCCGGCCCGCGGGGCCGATGGCCAGCGACAGTGCCGCGGCGTCGCGAACAAGCGGCTCGCGGTAGCGCGGCTCATTGGCATCGATGGGAACCTCTGCCATCGCGCGCAGGTCCGCCGTGCGGATCGGCCGGTCGGCGGGCACGAGGCCGCGCCCCGGCGTGATCACGAGTGCCGCCGCCCACCCCGAGGGCGGCGCGCCGAAGGCCGTGGCGTACGCGAGCTTGCCCCGGAAGTAGAGGCTGCTCATGAAGGTGAACACCTCGCCGAGCGGCGCGCCCGCGGTCTCGAGGCGCGCGGTCAGCGGGCTCGTCTGGCTGCGGAGCAGCATCTGCGCTCGCGTGCCGGCGCAGCTCGCGGGAGAGAGCAGGAAGACCGACGTCGGGATCACGCCAGAAGTATAGCGACCCTCTGGCGCGATCGGTCAGAGTCGATACGCGACCAGCGTGCCCGGCGCGGTTCGCAGGAACAACATGCCCGCCACGTCATCGACGGCATAGACGGGCTCGCGTTCCTTGCCCAGCTCCACCCGGGCGCGTGGCTGGCCGCTGTCTTTGTCGATCTGCAGCAGCACGTTGCCGTTTCCCTGCGGCGCGCGCGTGAGCATGAACACCGAACCAGGAGCGGTGAGCGAGGCGCGGAACCGCTTCGAGGCGAGCGCGGCCGCCTGGCGTGAATAGCCGGTGAGCTGCGCTCCACCTTCGGTGTAGGCGCGCGCCAGCTCGCCGGTGAGGCGGCGCGCCGTGGAGTCCTGCGCCGACCGCGAGGCCTGGGAGAACGCGTCGCCGTAGGCCGTCGCCGCCGCGCCGTACAGCCCCGCGCGCACGGCATTGATGCGATGCAGGGCGCGCAGCAGCCCCGGGAGTTGCGGGGCCGGATGGTATACCTGCTGCTTGATGGCGCCGTCACGGCCCACCAGCACCAGATTCTGCGGCGAAATCAGCAGCAAGCCGCCCGTCCGGATTTCCATGTCGGTCGGTTGTTCGTCGCCCTGTAGTTTGATCTCGCCGCTCAGAGCGCGATACGTGCCCGTCGTGCGGTCCACCGCGTAGAGCCGGTGATCGCGGTTCGCGAAGACGTACAGGGCCGCGCCCTCGCTGGCGTATTGCAGCGGCTGCCGCTTGCTGCCCTCGATCGCGTCCTTGAACCGCGGCTCGCCCGTGGCGAGATCGATGATGTTCACTTCGGCGTCCGTGCGCGCGTCGGGGCGCGAGATGTAGAGCAGCCCGGCGGGCGTGAGCTCGGCGTGGGCCAGCTGGCCCTTGATCTTGACGTCCTTCTCGAGGCGCAGCGTGGCGGTGGCGACGTCCAGCACGTTCACGAACGTGCGCGACTCGGCGTCCACGGCGAGCACGACGGAGCCGCCGGCGATCAACGCGTCGCGCACTGTTCCGCGCATGCGCAACGGCTTGGCCGCGATGGTGGTGCCGTCGGCGTAGCGCGCCACGTTGAGGCCCGTCTGCACGACGCCGTTGACGATGCGCACGTTGCCCGTCGCCTGATCGGCGGGTGGCGATTCCGGCAGGATGATGATGCCCTGCGGGTGCTGCACGATGTCGTAGATCCACCCGTGGATCATGGCCGGCTTGGCCCACAGCGGCTGCCCGTCTGCCAGGCGATACGCCATGAGGCGATCGTCGAAGCCGACGTAAATGCGATCCGAGCGATCGACGGACGGGAAGAGCCGCACGTGGCGCGCCGGAATCCCCGCCCGGGCGGTGGGCAGCGTCGCTGACCAGCGCACCCCGCCGCTGCGCGCGTCCAGGGCGCGCAACCCGGTGAGCGTATGCACGACGATCGCCTCGTTGCCGGCCTGCAGGACTTCGAGCGCCGTCGCTTCGGAGGCGAGCCGCACCAGTCCTTGCAGCAGGCCCCCGAGTCCCCGCTTTGCCGTTCCGCTCTCGAACAGCGTCTCGTTCACCCAGCGTTGCGCACCCGTCGCCAGGTCGTACAGCGCCACGACGGCCGGCCCGCTCACCCGGCGCCCGTGGACCAGGAGCGTGCCGCTCTGCGGCAAGGCGCGCCGCGTGACGACCTGCGTCAACTCGAGGCTGCGCGAATCGAAGATGATCGACCCCGTGACAGGATCGAACACCAGCAGCAGGCCGGGTCCCGCGGCCTCCATCAGCAGCGATCCCTCGACCATGCGGACGCTGTCCGCCGGCAGCCCGCCGAGCTCGGCTTTCTCCCACGCGACCTGGCCGCGCTCGATGTCGATGGCGGCGAGCGCCGCGTCGGTCGAGACGAGCAGCACACCGGCGGGCGTGACCTGTTGCCAGCGGATCTCGCCGCGCAGGGTCACGGTCCAGGCGGCACGCGATGCCGCAGGAGGCGCGACGGCCTGCGCCTGGATCAGGGGCATGGTGATGAGCAACGCGAGCGGGAACACGGTCATAGGTGACCTCCGGGTCGGGCCCTATATCCCCCCAGCCCGATGTCGCGCGCAAGGGGGCTGCTCACAGTGTGGCGGCTGACGCTGGGTAGACCGGCACAGGTCTCGGACGCTGGGGGTGGGCGCAGACGGGCGCGTTCACGCGAGGGCGCTTCGGCGGCACCTCTATTCCGAACCGTCTCCGATGGCGGTGATTATGTGCCCGCCGTGCGCCCTCGCGTGCGGCGCCCTCGCGCCCACCCCCAGCGTCCGACCACCTGTGATCTTCCTAAGGGATCGTCGCCACGACGGGGGCATGATCGCTGGTCCCGACGGCGGCCTGGACCACGCAGCTCGTGGCCCGCGACGCGATGGGCGCCGAGGCGAGCACGTAGTCGAGCCGCCAGCCGATGTTGCGCGCGCGCAGGTTGCGCCACGGCGCCCACCAGGTGAACAGGTTGGGGTTGTCGGGCTCGAAGGTCCGGCCCAGATCCCCGAGGCGCGCGTCGAGCAGCGTCTGGAACAGCGCGCGCTCCTCGGGGCGTTGGCCCACCGCGTTCGGCTTGCGCTCCTTCGGATGCACGTCGATCTCGGCGCGGGCGATGTTCATGTCGCCGCACAGCACCAGCCGCCGGCCGTCGGCCGTCAGCCGCGCCGCCCACTCGGTGAGGCTCGTCAGGAAGCGCAGCTTCGCGGGGTAGTCCTTGCCGCCGTTCGGGACGTAGACCGACGCAACGACGAGGTCCCCGATCTCCGCCTGCACGATCCGGGACTCCATGTCGAACGGTGGGTGGCTGAAACGCGGCTCGAGCGCGAACAGATCCGTGCGGACGTGGAGCGAGACGCCCGAGTAGCCCTTGAGGCAGTGCCAGTAGGCGTGGTAGCCCGCGAGCTGGCACTCCGCCGGGATTTGCGCGGCCGCGGCTTTCAGCTCCTGCAGGCAGACGATGTCGGGGCGTTCCTGCGCTACCCAGGCGCAGAGCTGGGCCGCCCGGGCGCGAATGCCGTTGACGTTCCAGGTGGCAATCTTCATGCGGGGCAAAAGTCTCGAGGACCGCGGGTCTCAGGCGTTGACCCGGCTCATCCCTCCCGCGTTGTAGCGCGCGCCGGCGGCCGCGCCTTTCGGGACGGCCCCCTCGAGGCGCGCGACATCGGCGTCGCCGAGCCGCACGCTCAGCGCGCCGGCATTGTCGTCGAGATAGGCGCGACGCTTGGTCCCCGGGATCGGCACGATGTCCGGACCCCGGGCCCGCAGCCACGCGAGCGCGAGCTGGGCCGGGGTGCAGCCTGTAGCGCGCGCGATCTCCTCGACGCGCTGCACCAGCGCCAGGTTGTGCTGGAAGTTCTCGCCTTGAAAGCGGGGGTGATGGCGCCGCCAGTCGCCCTCGGGGAGATCCTCCGGGCGCCGGATGTGACCGCCGAGGAAGCCGCGACCCAGCGGACTATAGGCCACAAACCCGATGCCCAGCGCGCGCACGGTCGGCAGGATCTCCTCCTCCACGTCGCGACTCCACAGCGAGTACTCGCTCTGCAGCGCGCTGATCGGATGGACCGCGTGGGCGCGGCGGATCGTTGCGGCGGACGCTTCGGACAGCCCCAGGTATCGGACCTTCCCGGCGCGAACCAGATCGGCCATCGCGCCGACGGTCTCCTCGATCGGCACCTCCCGATCCACCCGGTGCTGGTAATACAGGTCGATCGTGTCCACGCCGAGCCGGGTGAGGGAGGCGTCGCACGCCCGCCGCACGTACTCGGGCCGGCCGTTCACGCCCTGCCACGTGCCGTCGTCGCCGCGGACGTTGCCGAACTTGGTCGCGACCACGACCTGCGCGCGGCGCCCCCGGATCGCTCGCCCCACGAGCTGCTCGTTGGTGTACGGGCCGTAGACGTCTGCCGTATCGAAGAACGTGATGCCCAGCGCGAGGGCGTGATGAATCGTCGCGATGGATTCGGCGTCGTCACGGGTGCCGTAGAAATCCGACATCCCCATGCAGCCCAAGCCCAGGGCCGAGACGCTCAGGCCGGAGGTGCCGAGACGCCGCTGTTGCATGCCGTTTCCCCGTTTCCCGTTGCCCGCATCGCGGGCTTCTAGAACGCTCCGCCGCCGCCGCCGCCGCCCCCACCCCCCGAGAACCCGCCCCCGCCGAATCCCGAGCCGCCCGCGCTGCGCGGCGCCGCCGTCATTGCCGCGCCGGCGGTGCTCGCGAGCTGCGACAGGTTGCCGGAGAAGCGGCTCGGGCTGAAGCCCATCACGTGCCCGCCGACGTACCACCGCGGTGGCTCGGTATAGATACCCTCGAACGCCCGCGCCCATTTGCCCTCGACGCCGAACGCCATCGCGAACGGCAAGTACTGATCGAACAGCTCCGGGTGGCCGATGATCACGCGCTTGAGGTGCTGCGACTCGACGCGGCGCAGGAATTCCTCGAAGCCGAGGACCGCTTCGAGCGCGCGGGTGCCGGAATCGGTGCGCGCCGGCATGATCAGGCTGAAGCAGAGGAGAATCACGGCGACGAGCACGCCGGCGATGATGAACGGCAGGGCCGTCATGAGGAACCGCGGCGCCAGGGACGCCCCGCCGACGGCCACGAGGCCGCCACACACGATTGCGGCGACCATCCAGTGCCTGCGCACGCGATCGGGGCGGGCGTGGTACAGGCCACCACCGAGCAGGCGCTGGAAGATGCCGTCGCGGATGCGTGGCAGCTCCCGGTAGAACTCGTCCTTGAGGTCCGACAGATCCACACGGTCGCCGCGCCCCGCGAAAATGCCGTCGAGCACGCGCTGCTCGTGAGGGGCGAGCGGCGTGCCGTCCTCCGGCGGCGGCAGCCGGTGCAGCGTGTACTCGTGGCTGCTCATCAGGCCGAACAGCTTGGGTGCCTCGCGCTCTTCGATCTTCAGATAGCCGCGCACGGCCAGGTCCACGAGCGTGGCCGTGACGTCGCGCAGATCGGCCGCGCTGTCGAGCAGCGTGCCCGCCTCGGCCGGCGTCAGGCCGGGGGGCGGCCGGTACTGCACGGCCACCGGCCGGCGGCGCGGGTCCCGCCCGCGTCGCCACCAGATCGCCCAAGCGAGCAGGAAGACCGGGATCGGGATCGCGAGCGGCCAGTTGCTGGCGATCACCCGCAGCGCGCGGAGTCCGGCGCCGGGGGCGTGCACGACGCCCTTGTTCCAGCCCACGACCGCCGTGAGCCCCTCCCGGTAGCCCAGCGCGGTGGGCATCGTGAGCCGCACCGTGCGGCCTTCGATCTCGACCGTCGCGACCTGGCGGGTCGCGCCGTAGGCGCCGCTGAACGCCATGGCGCGGATGCCCGCGCTCCCGGCCGGCAGCTCGATCTGCGCGCTCGCCGCCTGAATCGGGACCTCCCATTCGTCGCCCGTCACGTTCCAGTAGAGCTCGTCGTGGGTGTCGAAGAACCGCAGCCCATTGGTCGCGCGGTAGCGCAGCACGACGGTGCGCGTGGCGTCCTGCGCGCCCGGCACCCAGATCTGGTACTTGATGTAGTGCCGCTCGCGGCTGGTCTCGACGCGCAGCGGGCGGCCGTACTGGTCCCGCGCGCCGGCGAGCCGCACGCCCAGCGTCCAGTTCAGACCCCGGGGCGTGCGGTACACCACGGGAATAGTCCGGTAGATCCCGTTCCAGGAGCCGGTGAACCGCACGGTGATCGTTTCGGTGACGTCGAGCTCCGCGTCCGGCTCGACCCGGATCGTGGCGTCCAGGCGCTCGATCGCGTAGGAGCGCTGCGCCGCGGCGACGTTCGGCGTGGACGCGAGAGCGGCGCACAACAGCAGCACCGTGGCCACGCGCGGCACGGCCCGCTCGCGGTCGTCGTCGATGCCGAAGAACTCGGCTGACCGGAATCCCATCGCCCCGGCCAGGAGGTTCGTGGGGAACTGCTGCAGGGCGGTGTTCAGGTCGCGCACCACCGCGTTGTAGTAGCGGCGCGCGTTCTGAAGGTGGTCCTCGACCTCGGTGAGCGTGCGTTGCAGGCCGGCGAAGCTCGCGGCCGCGCGCAGGTCGGGATACGCCTCGGCCACGGCGAAGATGCGGCCCAGCGAGTCCTGCACCGGATGCTCGGCCCGGTAGCGCGCCGCCGGGCCGCTCGTCTGGAGCGCGCGGGTGCGCGCGGCGACCAGCGCCTCCAGCGTCTCGCGCTCGTAGCCGGCGTGCCCCTGGACCGTGGCCACGACCGCGGGGATGAGGTCGTGGCGACGCTTGAGCTGGACGTCGATGTCGGCCCACGCGTTGCGCGAGAGCTGGCGCAGCCGCGTGAGCCGGTTGAAGGTGACGATCACCCAGGCGGCGAGCGCCGCCAGGACCAGCAGCAGGATGGTCATGGGGCGACAATATATGCCCCTTCGCCGCCCCTTCGCCGCCTCTTTTAAAAGCCGGGCGTCAGGCTCAGCCGGATCATCCACTCCTCCTTCTCCGGCCGGTCAAACGGCCGCACGATGTCCATCTGCCCGATCGCGAAGCCGAACAGGTTCATGCGCACCGAGACACCCGCGCTCGAGACGATGCGCCGCGAGCCCGTGCCGAAGAGCTTGGCACCGGTCCCATCGGTCCAGGCGAGCCCCGCGTCGTAGAACAGCGCCGCCTCGATGGGCAGGAAGCCGTAGTATCCGCCGCCGAGGCCGAGCAGCCCGAAGGGCGGGAATCGCAGCTCCACGTTGGCGACGATGATGCGGCTGCCGAGGAGCTGGTCGAAGACGGGACAGGTCGTGCCGGAGTCGTCGCACTCGTTCTCAAAGTCGAAGCTGTTCAGGTCGTAGCCGCGCACCAGGCTGGGGAAGCCGAGGAACATGTCATAGTTCAGGGAGTCGCTGGCATCGCGGCCGTAGCGGCCCACGTGCAGGATGCGCCCGGCCAGCGTGAACGGCCGCAGCGGCATCACGTAGCGCCGGTAGTCGGCGAGCGCCGTCACGAACTGGAGGCCTCCGATTGTCGGCGACACCTCGAGCCGCCAGCGTTCGCCGAGCACGGGACTCGTCGCACCGAAAAACGAGTTGTCATGCACGAGGGCGGCGCTGGCCACGCCGAGGTTGACCGCGCCGGGCGCGTCGAGATCGATCGTCTGCCGGTCGATCAGCTGTCCGAACTGATCGAACGTGAACTGCTCGATCTCGCGACTGAACGTGACACGCTGGGCGCTGGCGGAGAACTCCACGCGGCGCGACCGGTTGAAGGGATACGCCGCGAAGCCGGTGACCGCGCTCGTCGTCCGCTTGTCGCGGAACACTTGCTGCACGTAGTTGGTCCCATCGAAGCCGTCCCGGAAATCGCCCGTGATGAACGGGATCACCTGCGCCCCGACGCCCCAGTTCCAGCGCGTGCGGCGGTTAAAATAGACGGCGAGCGCGGCGAAATCCTGGATCCGGCCATTGACCTGCGCCATCGTCACGAGATTGTGGTCGCCGAGCATGTCGCTCCAGAACAGGGTGACCCCGCCGCCCACATACGTGCCGAAGCGGTCCGCCGCGACGGCGAGATACGGTTGCGCCACGTAATCGAGCGACAGGCCGGGACGGTAATCCCGAACCGGGCCGCCGGGCCGCTCCGCGCCGCTCTCGACATCGCCCCACGCGCCGGGACGGGGCAGCCCGGCCTCGGCGTCGGCGAGCAGCGCCACGACGCTGCCTTCGCGGCGCGAGCCGCCCGGCGGGAGCACCGCGGCCGTCGCCGGCAGCTCCACCAGGGGTCCGCCGGCGAGCGCCGCAGGATCGTCCACCACCTGCAGCGCGAACCCGCCGTTCGCATAGACGCTGAATGCGGCACGTGGCGCCTGCTGCGCCACGCTCAGCGCCGGGCTCAGTCCCCCGATCCCGCTGACGCCGGTGAACGCGTTCGTGACCTGGGTGATGCCGCCGTCCGCCAGCTCCAGCCGGAACACGTTCGTGATGCCCTCGGGATCGGCGAGGAAAAAGAGGCTGCGCCCGTCCGGGCCCCACTGCGGGTTGATGTGCTTGGCATCGGGCAGCGCCGGCAGCGCCGTGACGCGGGCGCCCGCGCCGCGCGCCTCCACGATGGCCAGACGGTACCCGCCGTAGGTGAGCTGATCGAGCGAGGTGCCGAACCGCTCCGTGACGAACGCGATGCGCGCGCCGTCGGGCGACCAGGCGGGCTGGAGGTCACCGTAGAGGTCGTCCGTCAGGCGCCGCAGCTCACCGCTCTCCAGCTCGTAGGCGAACAGGTCGGTGACGCCGCCCACCTGCGCGCTGAACGCGATCTGGCGGCCGTCCGGCGACCAGGTGGGATTGAAGATTTCTCCGAGCGTCGCAAACTTGATCTCACGCACCAGGTCGCCGTTGTCCCCCTTCACGATGCGCAGTGCCGGCTCGCCCGTCACCACTGCCGCAAACACGAAGCGCTCGCCGCTCGCATCCCACGCGCCGGCAGAGTTGATGAACTGCATGCTCTCGAGATGTGGGTCGCGCGTCGACGAGACGAGCTTGCGGATCGTGCGGCCGGTCTCGACGTCGGCCAGATACATGTCGATGGCAAAGAGGCCGGCATCAGACAGGTAGACCACGCGCCGCCCGTCCGGGCTCAGCGCGGGCGCCAGGTTGAAGCGGTTTTCCTCCCCCGCACCGATCAGCAGCCGGGCGCCGCGTACGGCGACGAGCGCGTCCCGCTCGCCCCTGCGCTCGCCCTCCGGCAGCGTCACATTCGTCGCCATCGCCACGGGCTGCGCGCTGCGGATCAGCGCCCGATGCCATCCGGCCACCAGGGAGTCGGCGGACCGCTGCGTGGCCGTTTGCAGCGCCACGCGCGGGTCGCCTGTGCGGCTGCCCTGACGCAGCGCCGTGCCGATGACGCCGTCGCCGTACGTCCCCGCCACGTACGCCCAGAAGGATTGTCCCCAGCGATACGGGAAGTACTCGGGGTCCAGCAGGTCGCCGAGATCCGGCAGCTCGCCGCGGCGCACGGCGTCCCGCATCCACATCGTGGTGTTGGGATCGACCGGACCCACCGAGAGATACTCGGCCATGCCCTCGATGAACCACAGCGGCAGACGGCCGAGCCCCGCGGTCAGCGACCCAGCGCCGCCGCGCCCCACGCCGCCGATGTCATACTGAAACGCGTGCACCAGCTCGTGACCGATCACGTGATCGGTTTCGCGCAACGACCCGCCCATCGGCAGGATGATCCGGCGCTTGAAGCTCTCGGTCACGCCGCCCGTGCCCTCGCCGGGCGCCTGTCCCCCAAGGACGTTGGTCTGTTCGAAATCGGGGTGGTCGGCGTAGAGGATGAGCGGCTGGCGGCCGCGCAGCTCGTGCCGCAGCAGCGTCGACAGCCGGGCGTACCAGCGCTCCGCCATGCGGGCGGCCTGCTCGACGGCAGCGGCCTCCTGCTCGTAGAAGTAGACGTCGAAGTGCTGGGTTCTCAGGACGCTGAACTGGAAGGTTTCGTATTGGACGCTGTTGCGGCCGAAGTACTGGGCCTGGGCGGGAGCGGTGATGAGGAAGGCACTCCCAAGCAGCAGGCCCGTGCGGAAAAGAGCTCTGGGGTTCATATCCTAGTTTACCCCGCTCGGCGAAAAATTGCCGGACGCCGACTTAGCGTTCGAATTGGGACGGGCTTAGCGCTGCTCAGCTCGTGCCCGCCAACTCCCGCACGGCGCCCGCGAGCGCGCGTACCTTCGCTCCGTCGCGCGCCCCCGCGGCGTCGCGGTCGAGCTGCGTCGCGAGCTGCGTGAGCGCGTCCCGCCGCGCGGGTCCCGACAACGCCTCCGCGCGCGTGAGCTCGTTGCGGATTGCCGTGACGCGCGCCTCGGGCAGCCCGTTCACGCGCGCCAGCTGGTCCACGTACGAGCGCGCCACCGCGTAGCTCGCCGGCCACGTGAGCCGGCGTTGCTGCTGCGCATTGAAATAGTCGAAGCGCACCAGCTTGGCGGCCGCGATCTCGTTGGGCGAGATATACGGGCTCGGCAGCAGCTCCAAGACGTCGAGCCCGCGGGAAATCTCCGAGCTGTAGATGTAGCCGTTGTGCCAGTAGGCCGACCAGGAGCCGGCGTCCACCTTCTTGGTGGAATCCATCGGGCCGCGATCGAAGTAGGCGATCTCCACCGGCCGCGCGGGATCGGTCCAGTCGAAGACCGAGATGCCGCCCTGATACCAGCCCTGCACCATGATGTCCCGCCCCGGAATCGGGATCAGCGACCCGTTGTGCGCGACACAGTTCTCCAGGGGCGTCTGCGCGGCGGGGAGCTTATAGTAGCTCTGGAACCTCATCGTCGTGCCCTGGAGCGTGAAGATCGCGTCTGCGCCCCATTCCTTCTTATCGGTGGCGCGGCACCGGGGCTGCAGCCCGCCTCCCCACTCGTCGGTGAACAGGATCTGGGTACCGTCGTTGTTGAACGTGGCCGAGTGCCAGAAGGCGAAGTTCGAGTCCGCCACGGCGGCGACGCGCCGCGGGTTGGCCACGTCGCTGATGTCCAGCAGCAGGCCGTACCCGCCGCAGGCGCCGCCCGCGATCGCGAGCTCCGGATACACCGTGATGTCATGGCACTGCGAGGGCCCACCCCCGCCGTCCTCCGCCAGCAGCTGGTCCACGATGCCCTGCGCGGCGGCGCGGAACGTCGCGCTGTCGGCTGCCGTGGGGGCGCCGGTGCCGCCGCGCGCCTTGACGATGCTGTCGAGCTGCGCGTCCACGAACCCGGAGGGCAGCACGAATTCCACGCTGTCGATCGCGACCGTGAAGCCACCGCGCGCGCGGGCCTCGGCCGCCCGCCGGGCGGCCGCGGC